>NZ_JBNBPO030000004.1:0-175869 GCF_051280635.3 Nocardioides proteolyticus
GGCGCCGTCGGGCACCGTGCCGCGGGCGGCACCTGCCGGCGGACGAAGCGCGGCGGAGCGGGCGGAGGAGGAGCGGGCCGCGGCGGCGCAGAAGGCGGAGGCGTTCGCGGAGCGGGTCCGGCGCCGCCTGGCGGAGCGGGCGGCCGGTGAGCGGCGGCCGCACGGGTCCGGGGCGCTGCCCGAGCTGGTGCGGGTCTCGCTGCGGGTGGAGGCCGACGAGGAGGAGCTCGTCGGCGGCCGGGTGCGGCTCGTCGTACAGGTGCACGACGAGCGCGACCCGCTGCACGTCTGCGACGCGGCGGTGCTGTGGACCGCCGATGAGGAGGTGCACGGGTTCGGCTCCCGGGCGCGGGTCCACGCCAGCATCGCGCTGCGCGCGGCGGCCGACGTGTGGCCGGTCCTCGACCGGCTGCTCGAGCTCGGGGTGCCCGACCAGCTCACCCTCGACGGCGACGAGATCGCCGGTCTGCTCGACCATGTCGGACCCCTGCGCGCCGCCCGGGTCGACGTGCACTGGCCGCGGGCGCTCGGCCCGGAGCTGACCACGCGCGCCGTCCTGGACCGTCGCCGAGGTTCCGACGGACGCGCTGACGGCGACGCCCGTCCCGACGGCCCTGCCGAGCTGCCGCTGCAGGAGAGTCCGTTCTCCGCGGAGGGACTGTTCGCGTTCTCCTGGCAGGTCGCCCTGCGCGGCGAGCCGCTCACGGACGAGGAGGTCGCCCGGCTGGCCGGCGCGGCCAGCCCGGTGGTGAAGCTGCGGGGTGCCTGGACGATCGTCGACCCCACGACCGCGCGCCGCGCGCGCCGACGGCTGATCCGCCGGGCCAGCGGCGCCCAGGCGCTCGCCGCGGCGCTGACCGGGGTCACCGAGCTGCCGGCGGAGGGCGGGCCGGCGGGCGAGGAGCGCGCCGGCGCCACCGAGCAGGTCGTGGTCGGCGCCAGCCTGCTCCGGGTCCGCGAGCAGCTGCTCGCCGCGGCCACCCGCGACCCGCTGCCCGAGCCGGCGGGGCTGGCGGCGACGCTCCGCGACTACCAGCGCCACGGGTTGACCTGGCTCGCCGACCTCACCGGCCTGGGACTGGGCGCCTGCCTGGCCGACGACATGGGTCTCGGCAAGACGGTCACCCTGGTGGCGCTGCACCTCCACCGCCTCGAGCAGGGGCTGTCCGGGGGCGGGCCCACGCTGGTCGTCTGCCCCGCCAGCCTGCTCGGCAACTGGGAGGCCGAGGTGCAGCGCTTCGCGCCGGGCGTGCCGGTGCGGAGGTTCCACGGCGGCGCGCGGTCGCTGGAGGGGCTGGCCGAGACTGGTGGGTTCGTGCTCACCACCTACGGCACGCTCCGGCGCGACGCCGGGCTGCTGACCGCCGTCGCGTGGGACCTGGTGGTGGCTGACGAGGCGCAGCACGTGAAGAACTCGCGCACGTCCACCGCCCGCGCCCTGCGCCAGCTGACCTCGCGCGCCCGGGTCGCGCTCACCGGCACACCCGTCGAGAACGAGCTGACCGAGCTGTGGTCGATCCTCGACTGGTGCGTGCCCGGTCTGCTGGGCAGCCGACAGGCGTTCCGCAGGGTGTGGGCCGCCCCCATCGAGTCCGGCACGGAGCCCACCAAGGCACGCCAGTTCGCCGACCTGATCGGCCCGTTCCTGCTGCGCCGGCGCAAGTCCGATCCGGGCATCGCCCCGGAGCTCCCGCCGAAGACCGAGACCGACCACCTGCTCGGCCTCACCCGTGAGCAGGTGGTGCTCTACGAGGCGTTCGTCCGCGACACGATGGAGCGGATCGAGACCCTCCCGGCCGACGATCCCGGCCGCCGCGGGCTGGTCCTGGCGCTGCTCACCGGGCTGAAGCAGATCTGCAACCACCCGGCGCAGTTCCTCAAGCAGTCCGCCTCGGCGAGGCTCACCGGCCGCTCGGAGAAGCTCGACCTCCTCGACGAGCTGGTGGCCACCGTCCTCGCCGAGGGCGGCGCGGTGCTCGTCTTCACGCAGTACGTCGCCATGGCCCGCCTCGTCGAGCAACACCTGGCAGCGGGCGGCGTACCCCACCAGTTCCTGCACGGCGGCACGCCGGTCACCGAGCGGGAGGCGATGGTACGACGCTTCCAGGCCGGCGAGGTGCCGGTGTTCCTGCTCTCGCTGAAGGCCGGCGGCACGGGGCTCAACCTGACCCGCGCCGACCACGTCATCCACGTCGACCGCTGGTGGAACCCCGCGGTGGAGGAGCAGGCCACCGACCGCGCCTACCGGATCGGCCAGGACAAGCCGGTGCAGGTGCACCGGATGGTCACCCGCGGCACCATCGAGGAGCGGGTGGCCCAGCTGCTCGACCGCAAGCGCCAGCTCGCCGACGCGGTGCTGGCGCGCGGCGACGCCGCGCTCACCGAGCTGAGCAACGAGGAGCTCCGTGACCTGGTCACCCTCCGCAAGGAGCAGCGCCGGCAGGCGCTGCTCGACGGCCTGGCCGACGAGGAGGCGCGGTGAGGACCACCTTCGCGCGGCAGGTCGCGCCCCGGCGCGCGGTGCGCACCTGGTGGGGCAAGGCGTGGCAGCGGGCGGTCGAGGAGGCGACCTACTCCGAGGCCGAGCTGCGGGCCGGGCGCGCCAGTGCGCGGCGCGGCGACGTCGGCGGGATCACGGTCGACGCCGGCCGCCTGCTCGCCGCGGTCCGCGACGACGACGACGCCTGGACGGTCGAGGTGGTCGTGCCCACCCTCGACGAGAGCACCCGCCAGGCGCTCGTCGACGTGGTCGCGGCCGAGGCGGGCCGGATCGCGGCGCTGCTCGCCGGCGAGCTGCCCCACGACCTGGTCGAGCACGCCGAGGAGGCCGGCGTCGAGCTGCTCCCCTACGGCGGCGAGCTGGCGGCCACCTGCACCTGCCCCCACTACGTCGACCCCTGCCCGCACGCCGTGGCGACCCTCACCCAGGCCGGCTGGCTGCTCGACGCCGACCCGCTGGTGCTGTTCGCGCTGCGCGGCCTGGACCGCGACGCGCTCCTCGCCGACCTCCACACCTCCCGCGAGTCGGGCCTTCGGACCGCCGAGTCGGGGCTTGCGCCCGCCGACTCCGCACTGGCGTCCGCCGACGACGTCGAGCTCGTCGTGGACGCCGCCCTGCGCGCTCGCCGGGCGCTGGAGCTGCTGGAGTCAGGCGAGGAGCTGCCCGACGGGCTGGTGTGAGGAGGAGCGGGGCGACGCGTCGACGACGCCTCAGTCGCCGGCAGCCAAGGCCCGCAGCTCCCGCTGGTACGACGCGTAGGCCGCCCGCATCTCACCCGCGGGCCAGTCGGCGGGAAGCAGCGCCGCCGGCAGCAGCGGGTCGCTCGCGAGGTGGCGCACCAGGTGGGCGGCGGCGGCCAGCCGCTCGGCCGGCGCGCCGGTGGCGTCAAGCACGGCGAGCGCCTCGCGGCCCTGCTTGGCCCACCCGCGCAGGTCCCACAGCTCGGCCGCCAGGGCCCGCGGATCACCGTCCGGGCGGGCCGCGAACGTCGCGAGCACCGGCTCCGCGGCGTACCCCCGCGGTCGGCTGAGGTTGGCCGGCCGGGTCCAGGTGCCCTCGCGCAGCTCGGCGAGCCGGTGCTCGGCGAGCAGGTCGCGCAGCGCCGCCCGTTCGGCCCCGGGCCGGCCGGTCACCACGACGACGGCCATCTCCCACGAGCCGTCCCACGCGGTCTCCGCGTCGCGGACCGCCTCGTCCTGGTGGCGCTGGCGCCGGGCCAGCCGCTCGCCGAGGCCGTACGCCGCCGGGCCGGCGCCGTCCGGACCGCTTCCGTCGCGGCGCAGGTCGCCGGCCGCGACGGCGCGGGTGAGCGCGACCCGCACCGTCGACTCGGGGATGCCGAGGTGCCGGCCGGCGCGGACGACGGCGGCCGCGCTCATCCGGTCGGGATGCGCGCCGAGGACCAGGCTGAGCACCACCGAGCGGGCGGAGAGCAGCGGGACGTCTGCCGGCACGGGCCAAGCCTCCACCATTACGGGTCTCGACACAACCGCCGCTGGATCCGTAACATCAATCCCATGACGCACGAGGTGTTCAACCAGGTTCCGCCGCTGGTCGGCCACGACACCGCCGCCGACCCGGCGCTGCTCGAGGGCCTCGAGCGCGAGGGCGCCGGCTGGGCCGCGGCCGAGGTGCACGAGCTCGGCCGCCTGGCCGGCACCGAGGAGGCGCAGGCCTGGGGCCGGCTGGCGGAGCGGGTGCCGCCGAGGCTGCACACCCACGACCGCTACGGCCGGCGCATCGACGAGGTGGAGTACGTGCCGGCGTACCACCGGCTGATGGAGACCGCGGTCAGTCACGGCGTGCACGCCGCGCCGTGGGCCGACGACCGCGCCGGGGCCCACGTCGCCCGGGCCGCCAAGTTCTACGCCTGGAACGTCGACGCCGGCCACGGGTGCCCGATCTCGATGACCTACGCCGTCGTGCCCGCCCTGCGGGCCGCTCCCGAGCTGGCGGCGCGCTTCGAGCCGCTGCTGACCAACCGCGTCTACGACTTCGGGCTGCGCGACCCCGAGACCAAGCAGGGCCTGATCGCCGGGATGTCGATGACGGAGAAGCAGGGCGGCTCCGACGTCCGCGCCAACACCACGACGGCCACGCCGCAGCCCGACGGCAGCTACCGCGTGGTCGGCCACAAGTGGTTCACCTCGGCGCCGATGTCGGACCTGTTCCTCACCCTCGCCCAGGCGCCGGGCGGGCTGTCCTGCTTCCTGCTCCCGCGGGTGCTCCCGGGCGGGGAGGCGAATCCGATCCGGTTCATGCGGCTGAAGGACAAGCTGGGCAACCGGTCCAACGCCTCCTCCGAGATCGAGTACGACAACGCCATCGGGTGGCTCGTCGGGGAGGAGGGGCGTGGCGTGAAGACCATCGTCGAGATGGTCAACATGACCCGCCTGGACTGCGTGATCGGCTCGGCGGCGGGGATGCGCTCGGCTCTCGTGCAGGCGACCCACCACGCCCAGCACCGGTCGGCCTTCGGCAGGCTCCTCGTCGACCAGCCGCTGATGCGCAACGTGCTCGCCGACCTGGCGCTGGAGTCGGAGGCCGCGACGACGGCGATGATGCGGCTCGCCGGCGCCAACGACCGGGCCGTGCGCGGCGACGAGGGCGAGGCCGCGCTCCGCCGGCTCGCGCTCGCCGCGACGAAGTACTACGTCTGCAAGCGCGGCCCCGCCGTGGCCGGCGAGGCCCTGGAGTGCCTCGGCGGCAACGGCTACGTCGAGGACTTCGACCTCGCCCGGATCTACCGCGAGCTGCCGCTGCTCTCGATCTGGGAGGGCTCGGGCAACGTCGCCGCGCTCGACGTGCTGCGCGCGATCGGCCGCGAGCCGCACACCCTCGACGCCTTCTTCGCCGAGCTCGACCTGGCGGCCGGCGCCGACCGGCGGTACGACGACGCGGTGGCCGCGCTCAAGAAGGAGCTGACCGGCTTCGACGACATCGAGCTGCGCGCGCGGCGCCTCGTCGAGCTGATGGCCGTGCTGTTCCAGGCAGGGCTGCTGCTGCGCCACGCGCCCGGAGCGGTGGCCGACGCCTTCTGTGCCACCCGGCTGGGCCGCGACTGGGGCTCGGCCTTCGGCACCCTTCCTGCAGGGCTCGACCTGGCGCCGATCCTCGATCGGGCGGCGCCCGGCTTCTGAGCCGAAGGCAGGCCGGCGCGACCGCCGGCCGCCCACGCCGGGCGGGTCGGCGCCAGGGGTCAGTGCTCGACGCCGAGCGCGGCCAGCGCCATGGTCGCGAGCAGGTCGCGCAGCTCGGGGTCCGGCAGGTGGTGGCCGGCCCGCGGCGTGGAGTTGAGCAGGCCGAACGCGGCCTGCGCGCCGGCGTACGCGGCCGCCTCCGAGAGCCCGGGGCGCAGCGCCTGCAGTTGCCCGGCCCACAGGTCGATGTAGGACCGCTGGAGCGAGCGGACCCGCTCGCGCGCGTCGACGGGGAGCGACTCCCAGTCCCGGTCCTGCACCACGATCAGCGCCCGCCGGGACAGGGCGAACTCCACGTGCCAGTCGACCAGCCCGCGCAGGGCGGTGCGGGCGTCGCCGTCCGCGGCGGCGACCCGCTGCCGGCCGACCTCGAGCAGCCGCTCGCTGATCGAGACCAGCATCTCGGCCAGCATCGCCTGCTTGGACGGGAAGTGCTTGTAGAGCGCGGGCCCGGAGATGCCGCACGCCGCACCCAGCTCGGCGACCGAGACCCCGTGGAACCCCCGGGCCGCGAACAGGTCGGCGGCGGTGGCCAGGATCTGCTCCCGCCGGCTGGGCTCGCTCACCCCGGCAGGTTAGCGCCCGTTCACCATCGCGACCGGCAGGCCTTTACAGCGGCGGTTAACGATCGTTAACCTCGGTGCGTGTCCGACTCCTCGCAGTCCACCCACGCCGAGCCCCCGCTCCGCGACGTCACCGCCGAGCTGCGCGACCGGATGGCGCGCGTGCGCCAGGGCGGCAGCGAGGCGGCGCGCCGGAAGCACACCGACCGCGGCAAGCTGCTGCCCCGCGACCGGGTCGACCGCCTGCTCGACCCGGGCAGCCCCTTCCTCGAGCTGGCCCCGCTGGCGGCGTACGGGATGTACGGCCGGGACGGCGACGACTACGCCGTACCGGCCGCCGGGGTCGTCGCCGGCATCGGACGCGTCCAGGGCCGCAGCTGCATGGTCGTCGCCAACGACGCGACGGTGAAGGGCGGCACCTACTACCCGATCACCGTCAAGAAGCACCTGCGCGCCCAGACCGTCGCGGCCGAGAACGGCCTGCCCTGCATCTACCTCGTCGACTCCGGTGGGGCGTTCCTGCCGATGCAGGACGAGGTGTTCCCCGACAAGGAGCACTTCGGCCGGATCTTCTTCAACCAGGCCACCATGTCGGCCCGCGGCATCCCGCAGCTCGCGGCGGTGATGGGCTCGTGCACCGCCGGCGGCGCCTACGTGCCGGCGATGTCGGACGAGACGGTGATCGTCCGCAACCAGGGCACGATCTTCCTCGGCGGCCCGCCGCTGGTGAAGGCGGCCACCGGCGAGGTGGTCTCCGCCGAGGACCTCGGCGGCGGCGACGTCCACGCCCGCCGGTCCGGCGTCGTCGACCACCTCGCCGAGGACGACCCCCACGCGCTCCAGATCCTGCGCGGCATCGTCGCCACACTCCCCGACCAGCCCGCGCCGAGCGACGTCGCCCCGGCCGAGGAGCCGCACGAGCCCCCGGAGAGCATCTACGACGTCGTCCCGACCAGCACCAGGACGCCGTACGACGTGCGCGAGGTGATCCGCCGGATCGTCGACGGCAGCCGGCTGCAGGAGTTCAAGCAGCTGTACGGCGAGACGCTGGTCTGCGGCTTCGCGCGGATCCACGGCCACCGCGTCGGCATCGTGGCCAACAACGGCATCCTGTTCTCCGAGTCCGCGCTCAAGGGCGCGCACTTCGTCGAGCTCTGCAACCAGCGCGGCATCCCGCTGCTGTTCCTGCAGAACATCTCCGGCTTCATGGTCGGCCGCGAGTACGAGAACCGCGGCATCGCCCGCGACGGCGCCAAGCTCGTCACCGCGGTCGCCTGCTCGGTCGTCCCCAAGCTCACCGTCGTCATCGGCGGCTCCTTCGGCGCCGGCAACTACGGCATGTGCGGCCGGGCCTACGACCCCCGCTTCCTGTGGATGTGGCCCAACGCCAAGATCTCGGTGATGGGCGGCGAGCAGGCTGCCAACGTGCTGGCCACGGTCGCCGGGCGCGACGAGGACCCCGACGTGGAGGAGTTCAAGGCGCCGATCCGCGAGCAGTACGAGCGCCAGGGCTCCGCCTACTACGCCACCGCGCGGCTGTGGGACGACGGGCTGATCGACCCCGCCGACACCCGGCGGGTGGTCGGCATGGCGCTCGACGTCACCGCGACCACGCCGACGCCGGCACCCAGCTACGGCATCTTCCGGATGTGAGGCGACGATGACCGAGATCCGCTCCCTGCTCGTCGCCAACCGCGGCGAGATCGCGCTGCGCGTCTTCCGCACGGCCCGTGCCCTGGGCATCCGGACCGTCGCCGTGCACACCGACCTCGACGCCGAGGCGCCGCACGCGCGCGCTGCCGACGTCGCGGTGCGGGTGGCGAGCTACCTCGACACCGACGCCGTGCTCGCCGCGGCCGGGGAGGCCGGCGCCGACGCGGTCCACCCCGGCTACGGCTTCCTGTCGGAGAACGCCGGCTTCGCGCGCGCGGTCCTCGCGGCCGGCCTCACCTGGGTCGGACCTAGCCCCGGGGTGATCGAGCAGATGGGTCGCAAGGACGCCGCCCGCGCGATCGCGGTCGCCGCGGGCGTGCCCGTGGTGCCGGCCTTCGAGGTCGTCGACGGAGCGCTGGCCGACCCCGACGGACAGGCCACGGCCGACCCCTACCCCGTGCTCGTCAAGGCCGCGGCCGGCGGCGGCGGCAAGGGCATGCGCGTCGTCCGCTCCGCCGACGACCTCGCGGCCGGGATCGCCGCCGCCCAGCGGGAGGCGGCCGGAGCGTTCGGTGACGACACCATCCTCGTCGAGAAGTACGTCGAGCGCGGCCGCCACATCGAGGTGCAGGTGCTCGGCGACACCCGCGGCGGCGTCGTCCACCTCTTCGAGCGGGACTGCTCCACGCAGCGCCGCCACCAGAAGGTGCTGGAGGAGGCGCCGGCACCGACGCTCACTCCGGAGCAGCGCGCGGAGATCACCGCCGCCGGTGCCCGGCTGGCCGCGAGCGTCGGCTACGCCAACGCCGGCACCGTCGAGTTCCTGCTCGACGCCGACACCGGCGAGTTCTACTTCCTGGAGATGAACACCCGGCTCCAGGTCGAGCACCCGGTCACCGAGGAGGTGGTCCGGATCCGCGGCCGGCGCACCGACCTCGTCGCGCTGCAGCTGCGGGTCGCCGCCGGCGAGGAGCTCGGCTTCGACCAGGACGACGTGACCCTCGACGGGCACGCCATCGAGGCGCGGGTCTACGCCGAGGACGCCTTCGGCGGGTTCCTCCCACAGGCCGGCCGGGCGACGCTCGTGCAGTGGCCCTCCGGCGACGCGCGCGTCGACCACGCCCTGGAGAGCGGCCAGGTCGTGAGCACGTCGTACGACCCG
Source organism: Nocardioides proteolyticus (assembly GCF_051280635.3). Classification (NCBI taxonomy): domain Bacteria; kingdom Bacillati; phylum Actinomycetota; class Actinomycetes; order Propionibacteriales; family Nocardioidaceae; genus Nocardioides; species Nocardioides proteolyticus. Next base: position 9,079 of record NZ_JBNBPO030000004.1, read on the forward strand.
ATGCTGGGGAAGGTGGTCGTGCACGGGCCGGACCGCGAGGCCGCGCGGCTGGGCCTGGTCACCGCGCTCGACCGCACCGCGATCCTGGGTCTCACCACCAACACCGGGTTCCTCCGCGAGCTCGCCGCGGGGGAGGCGTTCCGGGACGCCGCGATCGACACCGCCTGGCTCGACCGCACGGAGGTGCCGGCGCCGGACCCGGCGCCCGCGCGCGAGCTCGCCGCCTGGGCGTGGCACCGAGCGCAGGCGCTGACCACCGGGCCGATGGCCTACGACGGCTTCCGGATCGCCGGTCCTCCCGCGCCGGTGGTCGTGGAGCTCGACGAGCCGGTCACCCTCGGCCGGCCGCCGCGCGAGCTCCCCGCGGCGCTCGCCGACAGCCACGGGGTGGAGGTCGCGTTCCGCGGCCAGCGCCACGTCTTCCGCCGGCCGGAGGCGGACGCCGACGACGCGGCCGGCACCGGCGACGGCACCGTCGTGTCCCCGATGCCGGGGACGGTCCTCGACGTGCGGGTCACCGAGGGGGAGCGGGTCGCCGAGGGCGCCGTGCTCGGCACCGTCGAGGCGATGAAGATGGAGCTCTCGCTCACCGCTCCCTGCGCCGGCGTGGTCGGCTCCGTCGCCGCGAAGCGCGGTCAGCAGGTCCCTCTCGGCGCCACCCTCTTCGTCGTCGCCCCCGAGGACCCGGGATGACCTCGGCTCCCTCTCCCGGTCCCATCCCGACCGGCGACCCGACCGACCACGACCCCCGATTCGCGAGGTGAGCAGATGAGCCCGTTGCCGATGGTGGTGCCGGAGCCGGGGCTGCCGGAGAAGGTGACCGTCTACGAGGTCGGGCCCCGTGACGGGCTGCAGAACGAGAAGGCGGTGGTGGCGATCGACGTGAAGGCGGCGTTCGTCAAGCGGCTGCTCGCCGCGGGGCTGCCGGTGGTGGAGGCGACCAGCTTCGTGCACCCGCGGTGGGTGCCGCAGCTCGCCGACGCGGAGGCGCTGATGACCGGCCTCAGGGCCGACCTCGGCGAGCGGGCGGCGCAGCTGCCGGTCCTGGTGCCCAACCAGCGCGGCCTCGACCGCGCCGTCGACCTGGGTCTGCGGCACGTGGCGGTCTTCGCCTCCGCCACCGAGACGTTCGCGGCGAAGAACCTCAACCGGACGCTGGAGTCGCAGTTCGAGATGTTCGAGCCGACCGTCGCGGCCGCGCTCGAGGCCGGCATGGACGTCCGCGGCTACCTCTCGATGTGCTTCGGCGACCCGTGGGAGGGTGCGGTGCCTGTCGACCAGGTCGTCGCCGTCGGTGCCCGCCTGCTCGACCTGGGCATCGGCCAGCTCAGCCTCGGCGACACCATCGGGGTCGCCACCGCCGGCCACGTCAAGGCGCTGCTGGCCGCGTTCGGCCAGGCCGGTGTCGGACCGGACCGGCTGGCCCTCCACTTCCACGACACCTACGGCCAGGCGCTCACCAACGTGCACGCGGGCCTCCAGGCCGGCGTGACGACGTACGACGCCTCGGCCGGCGGGCTGGGCGGGTGCCCCTATGCCCGCAGCGCCACCGGCAACCTCGCCACCGAGGACCTGGTCTGGTTCCTGACCGGCCTGGGCATCGAGCACGGCGTCGACCTCGACGCGGTGGTGGCGACCAGCGCCTGGATGGCGCGGGAGCTCGGCCGGCCCAGTCCCTCGGCGGTGGTGCGGGCTCGCGGAGGAGCCGTGGCCGGCGAGGGCTAACGTTTGCCCATGGCCTCTCCAGACGCTGTGGTGGACCGGGCGACCGGATCCGGCCGCAGGCGCGCCTGGGCGTGGCTGCAGGCGCTGCGCGACGGCGCGACCACGCCGTGGCGCGAGTGGACGGTCGAGGGCGCGACCGCCGGTGCCCGGCTCCCGGGCGCCCAGCAGCTGGAGCTGCTGCGCCGGGTCAACCTCGCTGCCGAGGCCCACGGCCGGGCTGTGCCGCGTGTGCTGGCGGAGCGGATCCTCGCGGCGGACGTCTCCGGCCGCGGCCGCGGTGACCTCGGGCTCGCCGGTGCGGGCGACGACGACCGCTTCGGCCCCCGTCCGGTCGACCCGGGCGCGCTGCCCGACGACGAGCTGCTCCGGGTCGCCGCCGGGCTGATCGCCGACGACATCGCCGCGGCGCCACCGCCGGCCCCCGCGCCGGAGCCGACCCTCGCCGAGCGGGTGCGGGCCCGGGGCCCGTGGCACCGCGCGTTCGTGATCGCCGGCTGCCAGTGGCTGGCCGAGCCGTGCCGCGACGGCCTGCTGGCCCAGGGCCGCCGCCCGGGCGGACGTCGGCCGACGGCGTACCTCCTCGCCGACGACCTCGCGTCGGTCGTCGGCTACGCCTGGACCGCGCGCTCCTTCGACCAGGGCGGGCCGCGCTGGACGGAGTTCCTCGACTCGTTCGCGAAGGCCGGGCACCTGCCGCCCCGCGCCGACGTCGCCCGGATGGCGCGCTCCGCCACCCACCGGTACGGCGCACCGCAGGTCACCCTCGTGCTCGACCCCGCGGCGCTCGCGGAGCGGCTCGGCGTGCCTGCGATCGCCGGACCGCCCCGTCTCGGCGCCCACGCCGTCGACCTGGTGCGGCGGGTGGGCGAGCCGCTCGGCCTGCTGGTGCCGACCGACCGGCGCCCGGCGCTGCTCCGCGCCACCCTCGGCAAGCGGCTCGACGGCCTGGGCGGTCCGCCGCCGACAGTGCCGGCGCGGTGGCAGGGCTGGCTGCGCACGCACGCCGAGCGCACCCACCACGACCTGGCGGCGGCGGGCTACGACGTGCTCGGCGACCTCGACCGCCTGCTGCCCGAGCCGCCGGCCGACGCGCCGGTGCTGCCCGACGACGCCGAGGTCCTCGCCCTGGCCCTGGGACTGCTCCTGGACCCGGTCGCTCCCGAGCCGGCGCGACCGGCGGAGGCGGGCCCACCCCCCGACGAGCCGGCCGATCCCAGCCCCCAGTCCAGCACCCCGTCCACGAGCCAGCCGGCTCCGGCACCCACCGAGGAGGAAGCGTGAGCCGCCGGGTCCTCCTCCACGTCGGGACGCCGAAGACCGGCACGTCGTACCTCCAGGACGTGCTCTACCGCAACCAGCGCACCCTGCTGAAGCACGGCATCAGCTATCCCGCCGAGCGGTTCGACGCCCACTTCCTCGCCGCGCTCGACCTGATGCGGCTGCGCTGGGGCGGCCTCGAGCAGGAGGCGGTCGGCGCCTGGGACCGGCTCGCCCAGCAGGTGCGCGACCACGACGGCACCTCGATCATCAGTCACGAGATCCTCGCGACGGCCTCCCGCAGCCAGGTGGCGCGGGCGCTGGCGTCGCTCGGTCACCGCCCGGGCGGCGACACCAGTGCCGGCGGGACGGAGGTCCACCTCGTGCTCTCGGTGCGCGACCTGGTCCGGCAGATCCCGGCCGAGTGGCAGGAGAACGTCAAGCACCGCGCCTCCTTCCGCTACGCCCGCTTCCTGCGCCTGATCCAGGACCCGGAGCGCTCGCACCGGGTCGGCGCCTGGTTCTGGGGCGTCCAGGAGGTTCCCGACATCCTCGCCCGCTGGGGCGAGGACATCCCGCCCGAGCGCATCCACCTGGTGACCGTGCCCCCTCCGGGCGGCGAGCCGGACCTCCTGTGGCAGCGGTTCAGCGCGGCCTTCGGCCTCGACGGGGTCGACCTCGACCTCGGCACCCGCCGCAGCAACCCCAGCCTCGGCGTGGCCGAGTCGGCCCTGATCCGGCGCATCAACAAGGCGGCGGTCGGCGACCTGCCGCCGGCCCACTACCGGCCCCTGGTCCGCGAGCTGCTGGCCCACCGCACCCTGGCCCAGCGCACCTCCTCGCCGCGGCTCGCGCTGCCGCCCGACCTCTACCCGTGGGTGCAGGAGCTGACCCGCACCTGGGTGGCCGAGCTGACCGAGAAGAAGTACGACGTCGTCGGCGACCTGGAGGACCTGCGTGGCGCTGCCGCGCCCGAGGGGCCGTTCCACGACCCCGACCGACCGCCGCCCCGGCAGGTCGCCAACGCCGCCGTGGACGCGATCCGGGCGCTGCTGCTGGAGGCCGCTGCGACGAGGTCCGAGAACGAGCGGCTTCGGGGCGAGCTGGAGAACGCCCGCCGCGAGCTGGTGCGTGCCCGGTCGCCGCGGCTGATGCGGACCATGGAGTGGACGGTCCGGAGGCTGGAGTCCAGCGAGCAGGGCCGCAAGGCGCTCGGCGTCTACCGCCTGGCGCGGGGCAGGAACTCCCGGTCCGCGTAGCGGCCGACGCGCCACGTGCTCCAGCCGTCGGACACCGCGCCGACCGCCCCGCCCACGACCGGCACCCGCTTGCCGAGCGTGGTGGCCATCCGCTTGCCGATCACCCGGCCGATCAGCTCGCCGGCGAGCACCGAGGAGACGGTGCGGTCCAGGGACGGGTCGTGCTCGGGGGCCGTGGCGATCGCCATCGGCGGTGCGGGCAGCTGCCGCCGCTTCACCATCCTGGCCACCACGTCCTCGCCGAGGATCGTGACCAGGATGGCGTTGCGGACCCGGGGGTCGTCGAGGTCGTAGCCGCGCAGGTGGGCGATCCCGGCCACCATCCGGCACTGGATCAGCGCGAGCCCGGCGATGTTGGCGGGCGCCACGACGGTGGCGGTGACCAGCCCGCCGACGTTGGTCGCCGCGCCCTCCGCGCCGGCGTAGGCGACGTGGTTCTGGACGAGCTCGCGGACCGCCTTGTCGACGTCGCCGTGCTGCTCCCGCAGCTGCGCCTGCGCCGCCTCGGCGGCCGGAGGCAGTGGACCCACCCCGGTGATCGCGCGGTGCAGGGCCTCCCGCACGAACCCCTCGGTGAGGCTGGGCGCCAGCTGGGTGATCTTCGGCGCGAGCTGACGGGCCGCCTGGGAGGCCAGGCCCTTCCTGAGACCGGAAGCCATGCCCGAATCGTAGGCGGCCGGTCCTACAGTCGGGCTGTGCCCATCGAGCCGCCGCCCTCGCCGTGGGCGTTCCCGAGTCGCGCGGAGCTCGCCGCGCTGCCGGCCGCCGGCGACGCCGACGACTACGACGACGAGGGCACCCACGACGCCAGCGACCTGGTGGCGGTGGGCGCCGACCTCGAGCCGGGCACGCTCCTGGCGGCCTACCGGGTCGGCCTGTTCCCGATGCCCGAGGGCCGGTCCGTGGGCTGGTGGAGCCCGGCCTGGCGCGGCGTCCTCCCGGTGGACGGGTTGCGGGTCTCCCGCTCGCTGCGCCGCTCGGCCCGGGACTTCGAGGTCCGCGTCGACACCGCCTTCGCCGAGGTGGTCCAGGCCTGCGCCGACCCGCGGCGCCCGCACGGGTGGATCGACGGCCGGATCAAGCGTGCCTACGGCGAGCTGCACCGGCTCGGCTGGGCGCACTCGGTGGAGACCTGGCGAGACGGGGTCCTCGTGGGCGGCCTGTACGGCGTGGCGATCGGCGGGCTGTTCGCCGGCGAGTCGATGTTCCACCGGGCGACCGACGCGTCGAAGGTCGCGCTGCTCGCGCTGGTGGAGGGGCTGCGGGCCGACCCGTACGGCGCCGCCGGGCACCGCCTGGTCGACGTCCAGTGGGCGACGCCCCACCTCACCAGGCTGGGGGTGCGCCAGGTGAGCCGGGCGTCGTACGTCGGCGGGCTGGAGGCCCTGCTCGCGGTCCCCGGGCCGGAGATGTTCGCGTCGTCGTCGGCCGCCGTTATCCCACGGGCAGCGGCCCGGGATGAATAGTCTGCGCCGGAACGGGGAAGACGACGCCAGGGTCGTCGGTCTCGGGCCGCCCCCCGCCGGCGCTCCTCTGCGCCGGTGCCCAACCGAAAGGAACACGCATGACCCTCAAGCGTCCGCTGGCTGCCGCCGGCGCTGCCGCTCTCCTCGCTCTCTCGCTGACCGCCTGCGGCGGCGGCGCGCCGACCGACGCGTCGAAGGAGGACTTCTGCGCGGTGGTCGACAGCGCGTCCACCGACGAAGAGTTCGGCGAGGCGTTCGCCGACGAGGATTACGACAAGATCGCCGAGCTGCTCCAGGAGCAGGCCGAGGAGGTCGAGGAGGTCGGCACCCCCGAGGACATCCCGGACGACGCCCGCGAGGGCTTCGAGATCACCGTCGAGGCGGCCAAGGAGGTCTCCGGCGACGACATCGAGAAGGCCTTCAAGGAGGAGGACGAGAACCTCGGCCTCGAGTTCAGCGACGACGAGCAGAAGAAGGTCGAGGCGTACGACGAGTACGAGACCGAGACCTGCGACAACGGCGAGTGACGCACCGGATCACCTTCGTCCGCGTCGGGTACTGATCTCGCAACAGGACACCTGCGGCGGTGAGGGCGGGCGACGCCCTGCCCTCACCGCCGCCAGCGTGTGAGACAGACGGGGTCTGCGGCGGACAGGGTCACCGGCTCGGGCCGCACCCTGTCCGCCGGGCTGCCCTCAGCCCGGTGACCGACGAAAGGAACCGGACATGCCCCCGTTCAAGCGCCCGCTGGCCGCCGCCGGCACGGCGGTCCTGCTCAGCCTCTCCGTCGCCGCGTGCGGCGAGTCGGCCCCGACGGATGCGTCGGAGGACGAGTTCTGCGAGACCTACCTCGACACCTCCTGGCAGGAGGGCGTGGGCGAGGAGGACTTCGACGCCCAGGAGGAGGCCCTCCAGGAGCGCGCCGACGAGCTCGAGGAGGTCGGTACCCCCGAGGACATCCCCGACGACGCGCGGGAGGGCTTCGAGGTGCAGCTGGAGGTGCTGCGCGACATCAGCGCCGAGGACCTCGAGGACTCCCAGCAGGAGGACTCCACGATCGAGGAGGAGTTCGAGGAGGAGTACGCCGACAGCAAGGACGAGGTCGACGCGTTCGAGGAGTACGTCGGGGACACCTGCAACGCCGACACTCCCGGCGAGGGCACCGGCGGGTCCGACGACATGTCGAGCGAGACCCCGGCCGAGACGCCGTCGGAGACCGCCCCGACCGAGGAGGGCGACACCGAGACCGACATGGGGACCGACACGCAGACTGACATGGGGACCGACACGGAGACCGAGCTCTCGGAGTCGCCGTCGGAGGTGGAGTGACCCGCTAGATGACGGTGGGCGGCCGGCCGGTGTCGGCGACCATGGCCCGGCCGGCCCGCTCCCACCCGATCATCCCGTCCGCGAGGTTGACCACGTCGTAGCCCTGCTGGCCCAGGTAGGCGACCGCGCGGGCGGACCGGCCGCCGGCCTTGCAGACGACCAGCGTCTGCACCGGCTCGAGCTCGACGAACTCGCCGAGCCGCGCCGGCAGGTCGCCGAGCGGGATGTGGACGGCGCCCTCGATGTGGCCGGCCGCCCACTCGTCGTCCTCGCGGACGTCGAGCACCACCAGGCCCTCGGGCAGCGGGTCGGGCACGCCGTCGAGCTCGACGGTGGGGATCGTCATGCCACCCAATCTAGCCCGGCACCGGACCGACGCCAGGCGCCGGGCTCAGCCCGCCGGGCGGCCGCCGAACCGCCAGCCGTGCACCTCGACGGCGGCGTACCGCTCCGCGGTCAGCACCGCCCGCGCCGCGCCGGGGTCGGCGGCCCGGACGAGGGCCGCGGTGCCGAGCCAGGTGGCCCCGTCGTCGGAGAGCAACGGGCCGTACGCGACGAGGTCGTCGTCGCCGGCGCGCGGCACGACGAGGTCGACCGGTGCCCCGGAGCCGAGACCGAGCACGAAGAAGCGGTCGCCGCCCTCCGCGCCGCCGGGGAAGTCCCACATCGTCCGGCCGAGCAGGTTGCGCCACCGGCGCAGCAGCACGTCGCGGTAGGCGCCGGCCTGGTAGCCGGGCTCGTCGAAGGCGAAGGCCCGCGCCGCGGTCGGGTCGGGCAGCCCGAGCAGGTGGACGCTCCCGGTGAGCGTGTCGCCGTCGAAGGTGGGGCCGCGGGCGATCATCGAGGACGCCCAGCGGTCCAGGTAGTCCCAGTGCTGCTCCACCAGCTCCTGCCGCAGCGACGTGGAGCCCGCGCGGTCGCGGTGATAGCAGAGGAACTCCATGACCGCGGCGGCGCCGGTCACTTCAGCAGCTTGCTCAACCGGCGGTCGGCGAGCGGCTTGCCGCCGGTCTGGCAGGTGGGGCAGTACTGCAGGCTGGAGTCGGCGAAGGAGACCTCGCGCACCGTGTCGCCGCACACCGGGCACGGCTGCCCCGTGCGGCCGTGCACCGCGAGATGGGACTTCTTCTCCGCCTTCAGCTCGCTGGCCGCCAGGCCGCGGGACCGGTCGACGGCCGCGCCGATCGTGTCGCGGATCGCCGCGTGCAGGGTCGCCAGGTCGTCGTCGGTGACCGTGTCGGCCGGCTTGAACGGCGACATCCGGGCGGCGTGGAGGATCTCGTCGGAGTAGGCGTTGCCGATGCCGGCGATCGTGCCCTGGTGGCGCAGCACGCCCTTGAGCTGCTTCTTCCCGGCGTCGCGCAGGATGCCGGCCAGGCGCTCGAGCGTGAAGTCGTCGGTGAGCGGGTCGGGTCCGAGGCTCGCGATCCCCGGCACCTCCGCGGGGTCGCGCACCAGGTAGAGGGCCAGCGACTTCTTCGTGCCCGCCTCGGTCACGTCCAGCCCCGGCGCGACGCCGTCCTCGTCGTCGAGCACCACCCGGACCGCGAGCGTCGACTTCGTGCTCGGGCGCGGCGGGATGGTCGGCACCTCGTCGCGCCAGCGCACCCACCCGGCCCGCGCGAGGTGGAGGACCAGGTGCAGACCGCTGGCCTCGATGTCGAGGAACTTGCCGTGGCGGCGCACGTCGTCGACGAGGGTGCCCTCGATCGCCGACAGCGGCGGGTCGTAGGTCTTCAGGGCGCTGAACGCGGCGACATGGACCTTGGTGATCGCGCGCCCGGCCAGCCGGCCCCGCAGGTCCAGGGCCAGCGCCTCCACCTCGGGCAGCTCGGGCACGGGGTCAGCGTAGCCGCGCGCACCGACCGGACCCGACCGTCAGCGACCGCGACCGCTGGCGGCCTCAGCGGACGAGCAGGGCAACGCTCAGTGCGAGGAAGCAGACCAGGCCGAGCAGGCCGAGGGTCATCGCGAAGATCGCCACCGTCCGCATCGTCGGGGTGTGGTCGATGTCCCCCGAGCGGTAGGCGAGCGTGCGGAAGATGCCCACCGGCAGCGCGCCGGCGGTGACGATGAGCGCGATGGACCATGCGAAGGTGAGGCCGTCCATGTCCGGGCGGTGCCCGAAATCGTCGATCGGACACGCTAGGCGAATCTACGGCCTTCGTTAGAGAGCCCGATATCGTCCGATCGTGGACCCGATCCGGAACCCGTACGCGCCCGGTGCCGGCCAGCGTCCGCCCGAGCTCGCCGGCCGGGACGACCAGCTGGCCGCCTTCGACGTGGTCCTGGAGCGGGTCGCGCGCGGCCGTCCCGAGCGGTCGCTGGTGCTGACCGGCCTGCGCGGCGTCGGCAAGACGGTGCTCCTCAACGCGCTGCGCTCCGCGGCGGTGCGCCGCGGCTGGGGCACGGGCAAGCTCGAGGCGCGGCCCGACCAGTCGCTGCGCCGGCCGCTGTCCTCGGCCCTCCACCAGGCCGTCCGGGAGCTGGGCCACCCCGAGCCCGAGGAGGCCGACCACGTGCTGGGGGTGATCCGGTCGTTCGCGCAGCGCGACGCGGGTCCCGACGCCCGGCTGCGTGACCGGTGGAGTCCCGGCATCGACGCCCCGGCGGTGCGCGGCCGCGCCGACTCCGGCGACGTCGAGATCGACCTCGTCGAGCTGCTCACCGACGTCGGCGGCCTGGCGGCGGACGTCGGCAAGGGGGTGGGCGTGTTCCTCGACGAGATGCAGGACCTGGCCGCCGCCGACGTCTCGGCGCTCTGCGCGGCGTGCCACGAGCTGAGCCAGAACGGGCTGCCCGTGATCGTGGTGGGGGCCGGCCTGCCGCACCTCCCCGCGCTGCTCAGCGCGAGCAAGTCCTACTCCGAGCGGCTGTTCTCCTACCAGCGGATCGACCGGCTCTCCCGTGAGGCCGCCGACCGGGCGCTGGTGGCCCCGGCGTTGGAGGAGGAGGCGGAGTTCACCGACGACGCCCTGGCCGCGCTGTACGACGCCACCCGCGGCTACCCGTACTTCATCCAGGCCTACGGCCGCGCGGTGTGGGATCGCGCGCCGCGCTCGCCGATCACCGCCGACGACGTCACCGTGGCCGCTCCGGAGGCCGAGGAGGAGCTGGCCGTGGGGTTCTTCGGCTCCCGCTACGAGCGGGCCACGCCCGCCGAGCGCGACTACCTCCGGGCGATGGCGGACGCTGCGGCCGACGGCGACGACCCGGTCGGGTCGGTGGCGACCGCCGACGTCGCGGCGGTGCTGGGCAAGAAGCCGCAGTCGCTCTCGCCGGCCCGCGACTCGCTGCTGAAGAAGGGGCTCATCTACTCCGGGGAGCGCGGGCGGATCGCGTTCACGGTGCCGCACTTCGGGCGCTACCTGCGCTCGCAGGCCTGACCTCGGGCGCTGGACGGGGCCGGCCGGGGCCGGACGGTGCCGGACGCGTCGGAAAATCGGTCGCGCCCGCCCGGACCGGGTGCGTAGCCTCGAGCCACCATGCTGATCACCGGCTGACCCGACTCGCGACCGCGGCGCCCCCGCCCGGCGAGTTCCCGCCTCGTCCCTCGAAGGCCCCGCCATGTCAGCAACCGGCACCCCAGCCCCGGCACTCACCCCGGTCGTGGTGCGCGACCTCCGCGTCGGATTCGGGCGTCGTACCGTCCTCGACGGGATCGACTTGGTCGCCCGGCCGGGTCGACGGATCGGCCTGATCGGCGAGAACGGCGCCGGCAAGTCCACGCTGCTTCGCGCCGTGGCCGGTCGGCTCCCTGCGCACGCGCACCTGACCGGATCGGTCGACCGGCCGCCCGACCTCGCACTGCTCACCCAGGAGCCGCCGTTCACCGACGGCGCCACCGTCGCCGACGTGCTGGCGACCGCGCTGCACCCGCTCCGGGAGGCGGTGGCGCGGGTCGAGCGGCTGGCCGGCCGGCTCGACGACCCGCGGGCGGCCGAGGAGTACGCCGCGGCGCTCGAGGAGGCGGTGGCCCACGATGCGTGGGACGCCGACCGGCGCGCCACGGTGGCAGCCGCGCGGCTGGGGCTCGACGGGCTCGACCGGCAGCGCCGGGTCGGCTCGCTGTCCGGAGGCCAGCGCACCCGGCTCGCGCTGGCGACGCTGATCACGCGCCGGCCCCGCTGCCTGCTGCTGGACGAGCCGACCAACCACCTCGACGACGACGCGGTGGCGATCCTGGTCTCCTTCCTGCGCGACCTGCCGGGCGTGGTGCTCCTCGCCAGCCACGACCGGGTGCTCCTCGACGAGGTGTGCACCGACCTGGTCGACCTCGACCCGGTCGGCCCGGGGACCGACGGCCGCGGCGGCCGGCGGTACGGCGGCGGGTGGACCGCCTACGCCGAGGCCAGGGCCGCGGCCCGGCGCCGGTGGGAGGAGACCTACGCCGCCCAGCAGGAGGAGCTCGAGCGGCTCCGCGACGCCGCGCGGGTGGACAGCACCGCGGTGGCCCACAACCGCGGTCCGCGGGACAACGACAGGTTCATCTACGCCTTCAAGGGCCAGAACGTCGACCGCACCGTGGCGCGACGCCGGCGCGACGCCGAGCGCCGGCTGGCGGCGGCCGAGCGCGAGCAGGTGCGCAGACCCCCGGCGCCGCTGCGCTTCCACGCACCGCTCGGCGGAGCCGCGGCGGGCGGCCGCGTGGTCACCGTGCGGGACCTCCGGGTGGCCGACCGGCTCGCCCTCCCCGCGCTCGACGTGGACGCCGGCACGCACCTGCTGGTGACGGGGGCGAACGGCTCCGGCAAGTCCACCCTCCTCGGCGTGCTGTCGGGGCGGGTCGCGGCGACGGCCGGTGACGTCCAGGTCGCTGCCCGCCGGGTCGCCGAGCTCACGCAGGATCCGCAGCTCCCCGACCCCGCCGCCTCCGCCGTGGCGACGTACGACGCGCTCGTGGGGGCCGAGGTCGCGGGGCGTCGGCCGCTGCGGGACCTCGGCCTGCTGCACCCGCGGGAGCACGCCAAGCCGGTCGTGCTGCTGTCCGTCGGTCAGCGCCGGCGGCTGGCGCTCGCGGCGGCGGTGGCCGCCGAGCCCGACCTGCTGCTGCTCGACGAGCCCACCAACCACATCTCGCTCACGCTGGTCACCGAGCTCGAGGAGGCGATCGGCCGGAGCGCCGCGACCGTCGTCGTGGCCTCCCACGACCGGTGGCTGCGCCGCCGGTGGCAGGGACCCGAGCTGCGGCTCGGGTGACCGGCGGGGTCGCTCGCTCGGCCGCTCACCCGGCCGTCTACCCGGCCGCCGCGCAGCGGATGCAGGTCCGGGCGACCGGCCGGGCCTCCAGGCGCCCCTCGGCGATGGGCTCGCCGCACCGCTCGCAGGTCCCGTAGGCGCCCGCATCGAGGCGGGCGAAGGCGGCCTCGACCTCGGCCAGGTGGCGCCCGGCCTGCCGCACGAGCGACCCGACCTGGGAGCGCTCGAAGGCGATGGTGGCCCCCTCGGGGTCGTGCTCGTCGTCGGCGTTGGTGTCGCGCGAGGCGGCCACCACCGCGTCGAAGTCGTCGGTCAGGTCGCGCAGGCGTTGCAGGGTGCGGTCGCGCTCGGCCTGGAGCCGCTCACGGACGGGGTCCATGCCGGGGTCCATGCCGCCATGCTGGCACCTCAGCGCACCGCCGGACCTGCCGCCGCCGCTGCCGGCTGCGCCGGCGGTGCGGGCTGTGCGGGCTGTGGTGCGGCGGGCGCCGGAGCGACGGCGGCGCGCGGGCGTCGTACCTGGCCGAGGGCGATGCCCGACAGCACGAGCACGGTGCCGAGGACCTGGACGGCGCCGAACGGCTCGGCGGCCAGCGAGACGCCGATGACCGTGCCCGAGACCGGGTTCAGCAGGCCGACCAGGGCGACGGCGACGGCCGGCAGCCGACCGATGCCGGTGAACCACACGGCGTAGGCGACCACGGTCCCGACGACGCCGATGTAGAGGTAGCCGCCGACCGCCGCAGCGTCGACCGCGGGCGGCGCGCCCTCCACGGCCAGCGCCACGGGGAGCAGCACCAGGCCGCCGGCGACGAGCTGCCAGGAGGTGAAGGTCAGCATGTCGACCGGCGGCCGCCAGCGCTTCACGAGCACCATCCCGAGCGAGAACAGGCCGACTGCGGTGAGCGATGCTGCGACGCCGACCGGGTCGACCGCGAACCCGGCGCGGAGGACGAGCAGCGCCACGCCGGTGACGCCGAGGGCGGCGCCGGCGAGGGCCCCGGCGGTCGGCCGCTCCCTCAGCAGCAGCCAGGCGAGCAGGGCGACCAGCAGCGGCGAGGTGGCGGTGAGGGTGGCGGCCAGGCCGCCCGGCAGCCGGTAGGCCGCGACGAAGATCAGGGCGAAGAACGCGCCGATGTTGATCACGCCGAGCACCGCCGCCCGCCACCACCAGTCGCCGTGGGGCAGCCGGCGGCGCGCCAGCAGGAGCACCAGGCCGAACGGCAGGGCCCGCACGAGGGCGGCGAAGAGCGGGCGGTCGGGAGGCAGGTACGTCGCCGTGACGTAGTACGTCGAGCCCCACGAGATCGGGGCGATCGCGGTCACCGCCAGCAGCAGGAGACGGGCCGTCCACTTGTCTTCCATGGAAGCGAAACTATCTTCCGCGTCAGATATATTCCCCGGCATGGCAGCACGCGGTGAGGAGGGCGACCGGGTCGACCGGATCCTCGCGCAGTGGGCGCGGGAGAGGCCGGACCTCGACGTCTCACCCGCCGCGGTGATCGGCCGGCTGCACCGGGTCGCCAACCGGCTCACCGACGAGCTGGTCGCGGTGTACGCGACGTTCGGGCTCGGCGAGGGGGAGTTCGACATCCTGGCGACGCTGCGGCGGTGGGGCGACCCCCACGAGCTGACGGCCGGGGAGCTCGCCCGGGCCACCATGGTCACCAGCGGTGCGATCTCCAAGCGGGTCGACCGGTGCGAGCGTCAGGGGTGGGTGGTCCGCACTCGTGACGACCGGGACGCGCGCGGCCGCCGGATCCGGCTCACCGCGGCCGGACGCGAGCTCATCGACGCGGCGTTCACCGCCCACGTCGCCAACGAGCACCGCCTGGTCGGGATGATCACCGAGCGCGACCGGGCCGTGCTGGCGGCCGTGCTGCGGCGGTGGGGTCAGGAGCTGGGGGTCGACTGACGGCCGGTGACGACCGTCGCGTCGCGCTCCGGGTCGTGGTGGACCGCCGCCACGAGGCCCGCACGCCGCAGGGCCGCGGCGGCGGTGCCGGCCTGTGCCGCGGACACCTCCGACAGCACGACGCCGCCCGGCCGCAGCCAGGCCGGCGCCAGGGCCGCCACCCGGCGCAGCAGCACCAGCCCGTCGGGTCCCCCGTCGACGGTCTCCCTCGGCTCGTGGTCGCGCGACTCCGCGGGCAACAGCGCCAGCGCCGCCGTGGGCACGTACGGCACGTTGGCCGTGAGCACGTCGACCTGTCCGCGCAGGTCGCCCGGGAGCGGCCCGTCCAGGTCGCCGAGGTGCACGACCGCGCCCAGGCCGGCGAGGTTGCGGCCCGCACACGCCACGGCCAGCGGATGACTGTCGACCGCGTGCAGCCGGATCTCCGGGCGCCGGGCGGCCAGGGCGAGCCCCAGTGCGCCGCTGCCACAGCACAGGTCCACCACCGTCGGCCGCCCGCCGGGCGGTGCCGAGCCCAGCGCGGCGGCGGCCAGCTCGACCAGGTACGACGTGCGCTGCCGCGGCACGAACACGCCCGGGTCCACCCCGACCCGGACGCCGGCGAAGCGGGCCCACCCGACGACGTGCTCCAGCGGCTCGCCCGCGACCCGGCGGGCGACCAGCCCGGCGAGCTCGGCCGTGCCGCGCGCCGACGAGGCCAGCACGGTCGCCTCCTCCTCCGCGAACACGCAGCCCGCGGCGCGCAGCCGGGCCACCAGGTCGTCGTACGACGGAGCTGCGGACGCCACCCGGCGACCTTAGCCGTGGCGGGCCGGCTCTCAGCCGCGCGGCATCAGCCACCACGCCACGAGGTAGGCGACGATGCCCGAGCCCGCGCCGAGCACGACGGCCGCGACCAGCGCGATCCGGATCAGGTTGGCGTCCACCCGCAGGTAGTCGGCGAGGCCGCCGCACACGCCGGCGACCACCTTGTCGTGCCGGCGGCGCACCAGCCGGCGGGCCGGGGCGACGGGGGGAGCCGGCTCGGCGGACGGACGCGGTGACGATGGATACGGCTGGTAGGTGCTCATGCCTCCACGGTGCCGCCTCTCGCCCCTCCGCACATCGGGGGCCGACCCCGGCCCGCCCCCGAGGAGACCCTGAACCGACCCGGTGGCAGACCGTCCTGCCGCGTCCGCGCCCGCCGGGCTGCCAGAATCGAGGCATGCGACCGCAGGTCGTCGCCCACCGCGGCGCCAGTCACGAGCTCGCCGAGCACACCCTCGCCGCGTACGTCGCGGCGCTGGACGCCGGCGCCGACGGCCTCGAGTGCGACGTGCGGCTCACCGCCGACGGCCACCTCGTCTGCGTCCACGACCGCGACCTGCGTCGTACGGCCGCGACCAAGGGCCTGGTGTCGACGATGGACCTCGCCGAGCTCTCCGAGCTCGACTTCGCCTCGTGGAAGAACCCCTGGGCCGACCTCGACGACGAGGCACCCGACGTCGACGAGTCGCAGAACGCCGTGCTGACGCTGCGCAAGCTGCTGGAGACCGTCGCCGACTACGACCGCCGGGTGGAGCTGGCGATCGAGACCAAGCACCCGACCCGCTTCGGCGGACTGGTCGAGAAGCGCCTGGTCGAGATGCTGCGCGACTTCGGGTGGCACCACGCCGGGTCGCCGGTGCGGGTGATGAGCTTCTCCTTCACCGCGCTGCAGCGCGTCGAGCGGCTGGCGCCGGAGGTGCGCCTCGTGCAGCTGATCGACCGGCCCAACTACTGGCCGATGCTCCGGCGGGTGATCGGCAAGGAGTGGGTCGTCGGGCCCGGCATCCGGCTGCTCCGCGAGCACCCGCGGCTGGCCGGCAGCATCACGCGCAGCGGCCGCGACATCCACGTCTGGACCGTGAACAACGAGAGCGACCTCGAGCTCTGCCTCGCCGCCGGCGTCAAGGTCGTCATCACCGACCGGCCCAACCTCATCGGTGACCTCCTCGACCAGCGGTTCGGGGGCGCGGACGTCGGCCGGCCCGACGCCGAGTAGTTTGCGCCCATGGCGAAGAAGAACCGCACCAAGGACGCCGCCGCGCCCGCACCCGGCGAGGTCGGCCCCCGGCAGCCCTGCCCCTGCGGCTCGGGCAAGCGCTACAAGGCCTGCCACGGCGCGCCCGGCGGCGGCCAGGTCTTCGTCAAGCGTCCCTTCGAGGGCCTCGCCTCGGAGTGCGACGTCGTCGCGATGCGCGAGCTGGTGCCCGCCGCGACGGCCGTCCTCCCGCTCACCGGCGAGCACGCCGACCGGACGGTGCGCCTGTGCACCCTGCTGCCGATGGCCGCTCCGGCGTTGGTGCGGGAGAGCGGCGAGGTCTGGCTCGGCCTGCAGGTGCAGCACAACTACGGCGACCCGTCGCGCGACCTCGCCGCCGTGCTGCTGGCCGCCCTCGACGCCGAGCCCGGCGCCGGCATGGTGGGCCTGGCCCAGCCACCGGGGCCGGGGCCGCGGCTGCAGGACCTCGCCGACCCCGACGCCGAGCTGCGCGTGGAGGTGCACGAGGGCTTCGACTTCTGGGTCGCCGACATGGAGGAGACCTCCGAGCTGGCGCGGGCCCTCGAGGCCGCGGACGAGGCGGCGGCGCCGACCGCGCGGCTGACCGAGGTCGCGGCGGCGTACTGGACCCGGATGGGCGCCAAGGAGCACCTCCGCTGGGTGATGCCCGAGCCGGAGGACGCGCTGCTCGACGCGCTGGCGCGGCTCCACGTCACCGGAGCCGACGTGATCGTGCCGGACGCCCGGTTCGTCGGGATGTTCCGCGCCCACGGCCTGCTGACGCCGGTCTGGGACCTGCCGGTGGGCACCGGCCCGGAGCCGCTGGAGGAGGCCGCGACGGGCTTCAAGGCTCTGCTCGACGAGGCGCTCGCCGACGGTGGGGACCTGACGTCCGAGGAGCGGTCGGCCCGCAACGGCCTGGCGAACCGCCAGGTCACCATCCGCTGAGGCCGCCGGCCCGGCGCCCGCGCCTGTCCGTCAGGCGCGCGGCCGGGTGCGGTGCATCTGGCGCATCTGGCGCATCTGGCGCAGCCCGTGCCGGTGCCAGAGCCAGCCGCCGGCGACCAGCAGCACGCCGAGGGCGAGGAAGCCCAGGTCCCAGGCCAGCGGTGCGCCGAGGTCGTCGCGGACGTGGTGGACGCCCAGCAGCTGGTGGTTGACCAGCCCCTCGACGACGTTGAAGACGCCCCACCCGGCCACCACGAGGCCGAGGTGGAAGCCCCAGCTCGGCGCCAGTCGCCCGGCGCGCCAGGCCGCGACCGCGGCGAGGGAGCCGGCCAGCACCAGGGCCCACGTCGCGACGTGGAAGAACCCGTCGGCCAGCGTGTTGAGCTCGAGGCCGGCGACCGTGTCGGTGGGCTCCTCGTGGCTGAGCATGTGGTGCCACTGGAGGATCTGGTGCAGCACGATGCCGTCGACGAACCCGCCCAGGCCCAGCCCGAGGAGCAGTCCCGCGGCCCGCGACGGCGGCCGCCCGGCGTCAGCGCCGTCCGTCGTGCCGGGCCCGTTCGGCTGCGCTCCGGTGGTGCGGCTCATGCACCGGAAGTACCCGGATCCGGAGGCTCCGATCCGCTCCGGGCGGGTGGGTCAGTCGGTGCTGCTCTCGAGGCGCGACTGCGCGACCTCGACGAGGGCCTCGTGGAAGGCCGGCCACTCGGCGTCGAGCTCGCGCAGGGTCTGGTCGGTGAGGTGGATGGTGTCCAGCGGCGTGAGGGCGACGATGGTCGCGGTGCGCAGCTTGTGGCCGACGATCGCGGCCTCGCCGACGATGTCGCCGGGCCCCAGCTGGGCGATCTCCTTGCCGTCCTTGCGGACCGACACCGTGCCCTCGAGGATGATGTAGGCCTTGTCCGCCGGGGTGTCCTCCCAGATCGGCGACCAGCCCTCGGGCAGCCGCACCCGGCGCCCCGTCGCGCTGATCCGGGCGATCTCCTGCGGGGTGAAGTGCTCGAAGAACGTTGCCATGGGTGAACCTTTCGATCGGGAGCCTCGCCTGAGACTACTGGCGCAACGTTCGAGGCGGTACGGGCGTTATCCCAGCGGGTCGCGCGAGACCGGGCAGCTCATGCACCGGGGGCCGCCGCGCCCGGACCCCAGCTCGGACCCGGCGATCCGGACCACCTCGATCCCGGCCTCCTCGAGCCGGGCGTTGGTCCCGTCGTTGCGCTCGTAGGCGACCGCGAGCCGCGGCGCCAGGGCCAGGGTGTTGTTGCCGTCGTCCCACTGCTCGCGCTCGGCCGTGACGGGGTCGAGGCCGGTGTCGATGCGGTGCAGCGTGTCGATCTGCATCGCCTTCGCGGCCGCGACCAGGAACGGCTCGGGCGGCGCCACCTCGAGCTCCTCCGAGCCCGGCTCGCGCGGCGTCACGGCGTACGCCGTCAGGGTGTCGGCGACGTTGGGATACATCACCACCTTGTCGACGTCGACCATGGTGCAGACCGTGTCGAGGTGCATGGTGGCCCGCTCCTGCGCGATCGGCACCGCCAGCACGGTGGTGGCGAGCCCCGCGGCGAAGGCCTGCCGCGCGAGGCGCTCGGCCCCGGCGGGCGTGGTGCGCTCGCCGACGCCGACGGCGATGACGCCCGGGGCGAGGAGCAGCACGTCGCCGCCCTCCACGTGCTCGAGGTGGGGGCCGTGCATCCGACCGGTGCCGGCGAACCGCGGGTGGAAGTGGTAGATCAGCTCGGTGAGCTGGGTCTCGCGGCGGCGGGCGGGCATCGCGAGGGACGTGATCGCGACCCGGTCGGGCAGCCAGACCGAGGAGTCGCGGGTGAAGAGCAGGTTGGGCAACGGGTCGACGAGGAACGCGTCGGGCGGCAGGAGCGCGGTGACGAGGGTGCCGGTCGCCAGGCCCGCGCGGACCTCGTCGTTGCGCACGCCCGCGGTGAGCATCCGGGTCAGTGCCTCGGGGCCGGCGTCCTCGAGCATCCGCCGCAGGTAGGGGCGCAGCGAGTCGCCGAGGTCGAATCCGCTCGACCCGGTGAGCGTGGTCTCCACGACCGCCGCCCGGGCCTCCGGATCCGCGAGCGTCTCGGTGAGCAGGTCGGTGAGGTAGAGCACCTCGACGTCGCGGGCGCGGAGCGCCTCGGCGAAGGCGTCGTGCTCCTCCTGGGCGCGCGCCACCCAGGGGATCCCGTCGAACAGCAGCCGGTCGTTGTTGCGCGGGGTCAGCCGCTTCAGCTCGGGTCCCGGACGGTGCAGCAGCACGGAGCGGAGCCTGCCCACCTCGCTGTCGGCGCCCGGCGCCGGTGTGTTCGCGACCATGCCGAGACTCTAGGACGCGGCGGCCGGCCACGCCTTCCGCGCCTCAGCCGCGGAAGGGGTCCGCGGGGTAGACGCCGAGGATCTTGACGTCGGTGGTGAAGAACGCGAGCTCCTCGAGCGCACGCTTCAGGCCGGGGTCGTCGGGGTGTCCGTCGACCTCGGCGAGGAACTGGGTGGCGGTGAACTCGCCGCCGACCATGTAGCTCTCCAGCTTGGTCATGTTGATGCCGTTGGTGGCGAACCCGCCGAGCGCCTTGTAGAGCGCCGCGGGCAGGTTGCGGACGTTGAACACGAAGCTGGTGACCACCGGTCCCTGGCCCTGCGGCGCGGTCACGAAGTCGGGGGACAGCACGACGAACCGGGTGGTGTTGTGCTCCTCGTCCTCGACGTCCTCACGGAGGATCTGCAGCCCGTAGGTCTCCGCGGCCAGGGGCGGCGCGATGGCGGCCTGGCGGAGGTCGGCGGCCTCGGCCACCTCCCGCGCGGCGCCGGCGGTGTCGCCGGAGATGATCGGCTTCAGGCCCAGCTCGCGGATCACCTTGCGGCACTGGCCCAGCGCGTGCACGTGGCTGTGGACGGTCTCGATGGTGTCGATCGAGGCGCCCGGCGCGGCCATCAGCGTGAACTGGATGCGGAGGAAGTGCTCCGCGACGATGTGCAGGCCCGAGTCGGGCAGGAAGTGGTGGATGTCGGCGACCCGCCCCGCGATCGAGTTGTCGATCGGGATCATCGCGAGGTCGCAGTCGCCGCTGGTCACGGCGGCGAAGACGTCCTCGAAGGAGGCGCAGGGCACCGCTTCGGCGTCGGGGTAGTTCTGCTTGCAGACCAGGTGCGAGTTGGCGCCGGGTTCCCCCTGGTACGCGATGCGGGCCATGGCAGCAGGGTAGTGCGCCGGCGCCGGGCGCCGCCCGTCGGCGGCCTTCCGAACCGGTGCCGCAGCGTTCCTCGACACACCGCGCGGCTCTATGGGCCCGGCTCGCTCCCGAACTAGGTTGCCGACATGGCCCTCCTCGTGGCGATCCTCGCCGTCCTGCTCGCCGCCGCCGCCCTCGTGGTGGCGCTGCGCAACGGCGGAGGTCGCGCCCGGCCCGCCGGCGACGACCTGCCCGAGGACGTCGCCGGGCTGCGCCGGGAGGTCGCCGCCCTGCGAGAGGAGGCGGTGGGCGCGCTGCGCCACCTGGCGGTCGTGCGGTACGACGCCTTCGAGGAGATGGGCGGGCGCCTGTCGTGGTCCCTGGCGCTCCTCGACGACGCCGGCGACGGCGTCGTGCTGACCTCGATCCGGGGGCGCAACGAGGCGCGCACCTACGCCAAGTCGGTGGCCGGCTGGGCGAGCGACCAGGAGCTGTCGCCCGAGGAGGCCGAGGCCGTCGCGCACGCGCGGATGGCCCGGATGTGAGCGCGACCGCTAGCGCGGCACCCGCACCAGCACCCGCCCGTGGATGCACTCCATGTGCAGCTCGGCGCCGGGGCCGATGGTGTCGCCGTCGAGCTGGCGGGGCGTCTCCTGGGCGGCGCGGATGGAGACCTTCCGCCCGGTCATCCGGTTGATCGTCTCGTCGGTGTGCGGGCGCTTGGCGAGCACGCGGAACGCCAGCGGGAGCCAGGACCAGAACCGCTGCGGATAGAGCAGCACGACGTCGAGCCGGCCGTCGTCGATCGCGGCGTCGGGCAGCAGCGGCATCCCAGCCTGGAGGTAGCCGACGTTGCCCACGACGATCGTGCGGGCGCGGTGCTTGGTCCACTCGCCGTCGTCGATGGAGATCTCCACCTTGGTGGGCGGGAACATCAGTGACTTGAGCCCGGAGAGCACGTAGGCCAGCCAGCCGACCCGCTTCTTGATGTCCTCGTTGACGCCCTCCATGATCGCGGCGTCGAAGCCCATCCCGGCCATCACCATGAAGTGCGTCTTGTCGATCTTGTCGCCGTGCACCTCGACCATGTCGATCGCCCGGTCCTGACCGGTGAGCGCGACGTCGATGGCGGCGCGGATGAAGAGGGGCACGTCGAGGTTGCGGGCGAGCAGGTTGCCGGTGCCGGCCGGCACGATGCCGACCGGGATGCCGGTGCCGGCGAGCTCGGCGCACACCTCTCGCACGGTGCCGTCGCCGCCGCAGACGATGACCAGGTCGGCGCCGTCGACGGCGGCCTGCTCGGCCTGGCCGGTGCCGGAGTCCTCGACCGTGGTGAAGTACCACCGCGGCGGGTTCCACCCGGCGGTGATGGCCATCGAGGTCACCATCGCCTGGAACGCCTCGACCGACTCGACCTTGATCGGGTTCAGGATCACGGCGAGGTCGCGGGTGGACGGGAACGGCTCGGGCAGCGGCTCCGCCTTCAGCGCGTGGCTGCGGGGGAGCGGGCTGTAGAGCGCGACGCCGAGCAGCACGAGGCCGGCGCCGAGCAGCGTCCCGCCGATCACGTCGGTCGGGTAGTGCCGCCCGAGCAGGATCCGGTCCAGCGCGACCAGGGCCACCAGGAGCACGACCAGCGCAGCGATCAGTCGGCGGATGCCTGCGCGCCGGACCAGCATCACCGCGAGGACGAGCACCAGGCCGCCGTACGCGGCGACGGAGGAGGCGTGGCCGGACGGGAAGGCGTTGGAGTGGAGGAAGTAGTCGGGGTCCTGCCAGATCGGGCGACCGCGGCCGACCACCACCTTCAGGCCGTACGTCGCCAGGGCGGCCGTCGCCATCACGGCCACCGTCAGCACCGCTGCCCGCCGGTGACCCTTGGCGAACATGAACCCGGCCAGCACCGCCGTCAGCACCGTCATGCCGATGGTGCCGAACGCGACCTCCACCACGCGCAGCGGGAGCCGCAGCCAGGGCTCGTCGGCGGCCCAGGTCGTCGTCGGTCGGCCGCGGTCGTCGACGTCGACCAGCCACGACCACTCGGTCGCGACCGCCGTCGCGAGCGCGGCGAACAGGGCCAGGCAGATCAAGGCCGCGAGCAGCGGCGTCCGGCGGGGTCGGTCGAGCACTCCCGGAGGATAGTCGGCGCCGGCGACCGGACACGCCTCCGGCACCGGTCGCGACGACCGGCTCGCTACGGTCGGAGCCATGGCTGCCGAGTCCGACCGCAACCCGTCCGCCGCCTCGCCGTCCGCGGGTCCGCCGCCGCGTCGCCGCCTCGGCCGCTCGGGGCTGGTGGTCTCGGCGGTTGGGCTGGGCTGCAACAACCTGGGACGTCCCGGCGCCGCCACCGAGTCGCAGGAGGGCACCGACCGGGTGGTGGGTGCGGCCCTCGACGCGGGGATCACCTTCTTCGACGTCGCCGACACCTACGGCGCCACGCCGGGGCTGGCCGAGGAGCGGCTCGGCAGGGCACTCGGCGCGCGCCGCTCGGACGTGGTCGTCGCCACCAAGTTCGGGATGGACATGCAGGGGCACAACGGTCCCGACTTCGGCGCCCGCGGCTCGCGCCGCTACATCCGGACGGCGGTCGAGGCCTCGCTGCGGAGGCTCGGCACGGACTGGATCGACCTCTACCAGTTCCACACCCCCGACCCGCTGACGCCGATCGAGGAGACGCTGTCGGCCCTCGACGACCTCGTCCGCGACGGCAAGGTGCGCTACGTCGGGCACTCCAACCGCAGCGGCTGGCAGATCGCCGAGGCCGAGCTCGTGGCGCGCCAGCTGGGTGTCGAGCGGTTCGTCTCCGCGCAGAACCACTACAACCTCGTCGACCGGCGCGCCGAGCTGGAGGTGCTGCCGGCCGCCCGCGCCTACGGCCTGGGCGTGCTGCCGTACTTCCCCCTCGCCAACGGCCTGCTCACCGGCAAGTACGCCTCCGGCGAGGCGCCCGAGGGCTCCCGCCTCTCCCGCACCCGCCAGCACCTGCTCGAGGCGGCGGTCTCGCCGCCCCTCCAGCGCTACTCCGAGTTCGCCCGCGCCCGCGGCGTCTCGGAGGTCACCGTCGCGATCGGCTGGCTGCTCGCCCGGGAGCCCGTGGCCTCCGTGATCGCCGGCGCCACGTCGGTGGAGCAGGTCCGCGCCAACGCCGCCTCCGGCCACTGGACCCCCACCCCCGCCGACCTCGCCGAGCTCGACGCCCTCTTCCCACCGCCCGAGCCGATCTCCCCCTTCTGACGTCGATCCGTGGTCGGTGGTGCGCTGAGTGCCGGGTGCACCAGCCACGAATCGACCCACCACCATGCCCGACCCACCACGCCACGGCATGGGCCTCGACCGACGCGCGGAGGGTCGGCGCCGCCGGATAGCCTCGGGGGCATGATCGACCCGCGCATCCTCCGTGACGAGCCCGACCGCGTGCGCGCCTCGCAGGCCAAGCGCGGGGCGTCCACGGACGTGGTCGACCGGGCGCTCGAGGCCGATGCGGCGCGGCGCGCGGCGATCGCGGCGTTCGAGGAGAAGCGGGCCGCGCAGAAGTCCTTCGGCAAGCAGGTGGCGCAGGCGTCCGGCGAGGAGAAGCAGGCGCTGCTCCAGCAGCTCAAGGCGCTGTCGGCGGAGGTCAAGGACCTCGAGGGCGCGCAGGCCGCCGCCGAGGAGGAGTGGCTCGCCGCCCTGCGGGCCATCCCCAACGTCGTCGCCGACGAGGCGCCCACCGGCGGCGAGGACGACTTCGTCGTGGTGGAGGAGGTCGGCACCCCGCGCGACTTCGCCCAGGAGGGGTTCGAGCCGCGCGACCACATCGAGCTCGGCCGGCTGCTCGGTGCGATCGACCTCGAGCGCGGCGCGAAGGTGAGCGGCAGCCGGTTCTACTTCCTCACCGGCGTCGGCGCCCAGCTCGAGCTGGCGCTGGTCAACCTGGCCATGGACCAGGCGCGCGAGGCCGGCTTCACCCAGGTCATCGCGCCGTCGCTGGTACGGCGCCCGGCGATGGAGGGCACCGGCTACCTCGACCAGGGGGGCGGTGAGGACGTCTACCGGCTCGAGGGCGAGGAGATGTACCTCGTCGGCACCTCCGAGGTCGCGATGGCGGCCTACCACTCCGAGGAGATCCTCGACGGTTCCGCGTTGCCGCTGCGCTACGCGGCGTTCAGCCCGTGCTTCCGCAAGGAGGCAGGCTCGCACGGCAAGGACACGAAGGGGATCATCCGGGTCCACTGGTTCGACAAGGTCGAGATGTTCGTCTACGCCACCCTCGAGGACGCCGCAGCGGAGCACGCGCGGCTGCTGGCCTGGGAGCAGGAGCTCCTCGGCAAGCTCGAGCTGGCCTACCGCGTCGTCGACATCGCGGCCGGTGACCTCGGCTCGTCAGCCATCCGCAAGTTCGACTGCGAGGCGTGGATCCCCACCCAGGGCAAGTACCGCGAGCTCACCTCGACCTCCAACTGCACCGACTTCCAGACCCGGCGGCTGGAGACCCGCGGCCGCTTCGGCGACCGCACCGGTCCGGTCGCCACGCTCAACGGCACGCTGACCGCGATCACCCGCACGATCGTCGCGGTCCTGGAGACCCACCAGCAGGCCGACGGGTCGGTGCGGGTCCCCGCGGCGCTGCAGCCCTACCTCGGCGGCCTCGACGTCCTGCGGCCCGTGGTGCCGGTCGGATGAGCGGTCCTCGCCCCGACGGCTGGCGCCCCCGGCTCGTCGCCCTCGACATCGACGGCACCCTCCTGCGCTGGGTGGTCGGCCTCGGCATGAGCCACGAGGAGGTCACGCCCGCGATCCACGCCGCCGTGCAGCAGGCGCTCGACGCCGGTGCCCACGTCGTCCTCGCCTCCGGTCGCGCACCGCACAACATGACCGTGGTCGCCGACATGCTCGGCCTGCACGACCCCGAGCACCCCGACCGCAGCGAGCGGCTGTGGATCGTCGCCGCCAACGGGGCGGTGGTGCTGCGCTACCCGCCGATGGAGGTCGTCCACGAGGTCACCTTCGACGCCCGCCCCGCCGTGCACGCCGTACTGGCGAAGCACCCGGAGGCGCTGGTGGCCGTCGAGGAGCGCGGCGTGGGCTACCTCGTCTCCGCGCCCTTCCCCGACGGCGAGCTGGGCGGCACCACCACGGTGACCGACCTCGACGAGATGGTCTCCCGCCCCGTGAGCCGCGTGATCATCCGCGACCCGAAGGCCACCGCGGAGGACTTCGTGCAGCTTGCCGAGGGGCTGGGCCTGCACGGCACCGACTACGTCGTCGGCTGGACCGCCTGGCTGGACCTCGCACCGGTCGGGGTCTCCAAGGCCTCCGGCCTAGAGTACGTCGCCGGCCAGCTCGGCGTCGACCCCGGTGACGTGCTGGCGATCGGCGACGGCCGCAACGACATCGAGATGCTGCAGTGGGCCGGCCGCGGGGTCGCCATGGGCCAGGCGGTCGACGAGGTGAAGGCGGTCGCCGACGACGTCACCGCCTCCGTCGACGACGACGGGGCGGCCGTCGAGCTGGCCCGGTGGTTCGGCGACCCACGATCTGCTGGGATGGGGGCGTGAGGACCGTGCTCCGAGGTCTGCTGTCGTCGGCGCTGATCGCCGCGTTCCTGGCCGCCGTGCCGGCCGGTGCCGTGGTCGCGGCGCCGGCGCTGCCCGCCGACGCGTGCGCGGAGCTCGACCTCGCCGACCGGGCCGCGGTGGTGGAGCGGGCCGACAAGGTCGACGACGTGTTCGTCGGACGCGTCGTCGACGTCGCGCGGCGCCGCATCCCCAGCGGCTCCCCCAACGGCACCGACGGGGAGAGCGCCACCGCGTCGACGCGGTCGCGCGAGCGGGTGGTCGTGCACCGCGTCACCGTGACCACGTCGCTCTCCGGCGACCTCCGGCTCGGCGAACGGGTCAGCGTCGTCTTCGAGCAGTCCGAGGACGGCCGCGACCGGCTGCTGGCGCCGCGGGAGACCCACCTGTTCTTCACCAGCGACGTCGACGGTCAGGTCCGGGCCGACTACTGCGAGGGCAGCCAGGAGCTGTCCGGGGGCCTGAGCGCCGCGATGCAGCGCCGGCTGGAGGGCTACCTCGACGGTCCGCCCGAACCGCCGGCGCGGGTCGCGCTGCATCGTCCCGCCGGCGGGGTCGACGAGCCCCCGCGGCTCGGCAGGGTGGTGGCCCCCGGCGCCGCGATCAGCCTGGTCGGCGTCCTCGGCCTGTTCCTGGTGGCGCGGGTCGGCCGCCGGCGCGGCTGAGGCCCGCCGGACCTCAGAGGTACATCCCGCCGCTGCGCGGCTCCTCGCCGGCGCCGGGACCGCCCGGCTGCTGGCCCTCCGGCCCGCCGGGCTGCTGCCCGCCCATCGCCTGCGGCAGGGCGCGGCGCATCTGCTCGAACTGGGCGCGGGCCGCCATCTGCTGGGCGTAGATCGCCGTCTGGATGCCGTGGAAGAGCCCCTCCAGCCAGCCCACGAGCTGCGCCTGGGCGATCCGGAGCTCCGCCTCCGACGGCGTCGCCTCCTCGGAGAACGGCAGCGACAGCCGCTCCAGCTCCTCGACCAGCTCCGGGGCCAGCCCCTGCTCGAGCTCGGCGATGGAGGACCGGTGGATGTCGGCCAGCCGGTTGCGGCTCGCCTCGTCGAGCGGGGCGGCCTTCACCTCCTCGAGCAGCTGCCGGATCATGCTGCCGATCCGCATCACCTTGGCCGGCTGCTCCACCAGGTCGGTCAGCGCCCGCTCGCCGTCGCCCTCTCCGTCCGCGTCCGGCTCGCCGCCCTCCTGCTGGAGCGCTGACGCGGGGACCCGGCCCAGAGGCTGCCCGTCCGGGCCCACGACGACGATCTGCTGCTCAGGTCCGGGGGTGCCGTTGTCGGTCATGCTCGCCAATCTAGCCAACCGCCGCACAGCCGGTGGCCGGCAGCGTCCGGCCGCTCAGAGGGTGAGCAGCACCTTGCCGACGCTCTCGCCGGACTCCACCAGGCGGTGCGCCTCCGCGGCCTGCTCGAGCGGCAGCCGGTGCGAGACGACCGGGGTGATCCGGCCGTCGGCGACCAGCGGCCAGACTTGCTCGACCACCGACGCGCAGATCCGTGCCTTGCCCTCGACCGACCGGGAGCGCAGGGCGGTGGCGATCACCGCGCCGCGCTTCGACAGCAGCCGCCCGATGTCCAGCTCACCCTTGGCGCCGCCCTGCATGCCGATGATGACCAGCCGCCCCTCGTCGGCGAGCAGGTCGACGTTGCGGGCGAGGTACTTCGCGCCCATGTTGTCGAGCACCACGTCGGCCCCCTTGCCGCCGGTGGCCTCCTTGACCACCGCCACGAAGTCCTCCTCGCGGTAGTCGATCGCCCGCTCGGCACCGAGCTCCTCGCACCGCGCCCGCTTCGCCGGCGAGCCGGCGGTGGTGAACACCCGGGCTCCCGACGCGCTCGCCAGCTGGATCGCGAAGGTGCCGATCCCGCCGCCGCCGCCGTGCACGAGGAACACCTCGTCGGGCCGCAGCCCGGCCACCATGAACACGTTGGACCACACCGTGCAGGCCACCTCCGGCAACGCCGCGGCGGTCACCAGGTCGACGCCGGACGGCACCGGCATCAGCTGTCCGGCGGGTACGACGACCCGGCTGGCGTAGCCGCCGCCCGCGAGCAGGGCGCACGCCTCGTCGCCGACCGTCCACTCCTCGACGCCGTCGCCGACCGCGGCGACCGTGCCGCTGCACTCGAGCCCGATCACCTCGGACGCCCCGCGCGGTGGCGGGTAGAAGCCCTGGCGCTGGAGGAGGTCGGCGCGGTTGACGGCCGTGGCCGCGACCTCGAGCAGCACCTCCCCGGGCCCGGGCTTCGGGTCGGGCAGCTCGGTGACGGTCAGGACCTCCGGTCCTCCGGCCTCTGTCGTGGTGACGGCGCGCATGGCCCCAGTGTGCCGAACGCGCGATCCGCCACGAGACGGTCGGTCAGACCGTGGCGTCCTCGTCGGCGTACTCCAGGTCGGCCAGCTCGTCGACCTCGACCTCGACGCCGTCGACGTCGTCCCCGGCGCCCGCGGGCCGGTCCCACGCCTCGGCCAGCGCCTGCGCCCGGGCGGCCAGCCGCTCCACGCCGTCGGGATCGGCCCCCTGCTCACCGGCGGCGAGGCCGAGCAGGAAGGCGGTGACCGGTCCGGCCGCGGGATGGACGTTGTCCTTGGTGATCCGGGCCAGGTCGCCCAGCAGGCCCTCGTCCGCCTCGGCCTCGATGTCGAGCACGTCGCACAGCTCGTCGATCCAGTCGTGGAGGTTCACCGCTCCAGGGTGTCCCCGCGACCACGGGGCTGACAAGACCCTCCCGGCGTGTCAGTCGCCGAGCGGGTCGTCGTGGGCGGACCGCACGTCGCGGAGGTCGCTCCACGAGTCGACGTCGCGCGCCTCCTCGCCGATGGCCGGCACCTCGGCGAGGTCGAGCGGCTCGAGCAGCGCCCGGACCGAGAGCCCGTGTCTGCCCTCCAGGTCGGGTGCGACGTCGTCGAGCCGCGTCGTCTCCACCACGAAGGCCAGCTGGCGGCGCCCCTCCGGGTCGACCAGTACGGCGCCCTCGTGGCCGATCGCCGCCTCGTGCAGGCGCCGGAACGTCGCCGAGGAGAGGTTGGGCATGTCCACCGCCAGCACGGCCAGCGTCGGGAACCGCCGCAGCAGCGAGTGGCGCCCGGTGAGCAGCCCGGCGGCCGGGCCGCCGTACCGCGGCTCCTCGAC
The DNA here is from genome assembly GCF_051280635.3 of Nocardioides proteolyticus. NCBI lineage: Bacteria > Bacillati > Actinomycetota > Actinomycetes > Propionibacteriales > Nocardioidaceae > Nocardioides > Nocardioides proteolyticus. Next base: position 38,061 of record NZ_JBNBPO030000004.1, read on the forward strand.
GACGAACGTCACCGGCCGGTCGGTCGGCACCTGGCGGCCGACGACGACGACCTCGCTGGCGTCGATGACCGCGTCGAGGGCGTACTCCAGCAGCGTGCGGCCGGCGACCTCGATGGTGGCCTTGTCGAACCCGCCGAGCCGGGTCGCCTGCCCGCCGGCGAGCACGACGGCGGCGAAACCGGAGAGTCCGAGCTCGATCACGGAGCCGAGTCTGGCAAACCCGCGCCGGCTTCGCCGGGGGACCGGCCGCTGGCAGGCTGGACCCGTGACCGAGAGCACGCAGCCCGCAGCCGGCGCGGACCGAGCCAGCGGGGCAAGCGAGGACAGCGGAGACGGCGGGGACAGCCAGGACAACACGGCCGGCCGGCTCCGGGTGGCCCTGGTCCAGGCCGCCTCCGGCCTGGACCCCGCGGACAACCGCGACGCGGTCGCCCGGCTCACCCCCGACGGCGCCGACCTGGTCGTCTTCCCCGAGGCGTTCGCCCGCGACTTCGGCGAGGCGGGCTCCGACGTGAGCGCCTTCGCCGAGCCGGTCGACGGCCCGTTCGCCGGGTCGGTCGCCGCCGCGGCGGCGGACCACGACACCACCGTCGTGGCCGGCATGTTCGAGCGCGGCCCCGACCCGGCCCGGCCCTTCAACACGCTGCTGGTGCGCGGCGCCGGCGCGGCGGCGTACCGCAAGGTGCACCTGTACGACTCCTTCGGCTACCGCGAGTCCGACCGGCTCACGGCCGGGCCGCTCGAGCCGTGCGTGGTCGAGGTGGGCGGATGGCAGGTGGGCCTGATGACCTGCTACGACCTGCGCTTCCCCGAGCTGGCCCGCGCGCTGGTCGACCGTGGCGCCGAGCTGCTGGTCGTGCCGGCCGCGTGGGTGGCCGGTCCGCGGAAGGTTCACCACTGGCGGACCCTGCTCACGGCGCGGGCCATCGAGAACACCGTCTACGTCGCTGCGGCCGCGCAGCCCGCGCCGCGCTACTGCGGCCACTCGCTCGTCGTCGACCCCTTCGGCGAGGTGGTGGCCGAGACCGGGAGCGGTGCCCCGGACGACCCTGCCGTCGTGAGGGCGGTCCTCGAGCGGGCCACGCTGGAGGAGGCCCGTCGGGTCAACCCCTCGCTGGCCAACCGGCGTCTGTAGTCTCGTTGGCCGTGTCCCGGGCCCCCTCTCGCACGCCGATCGAGCAGCGGATCGGCGAGTTCGGGGTGTCCCGTGCACCGTTCGTGATCTGGGTGGCGCTGGTGCTGCTCGCGACGGGCGGGCTGGTCGCGGCGATGGTCCCGGTAGGCCCGGAGTGGCTCGGGGTGACCGGCTCCATCGTGGTCGCCACGGCGTACGCCTGGGCGCTGGCGACCCGCACCGGCGGCCGCCCGTTCGTCTTCGGTCTGCTGACGCTCGGCTGTGCGTTGACGGCGGTGCTGAGCGACCAGGAGGTCCTGCTCACCGGCGCCGCCGTGGCCACCGCGGCCCTCGCGGCCGTCCTCGGCGTGATGGCCACGATGCCCGCCCAGGGACTCCTCGGCACGGTGCGCGAGTGCGTCGTGGCGCTCCTGGTCGCCGGCGTCGGCGCGATGGCCGCCGTCGGCTTCGAGCCGGCGATCGACACCGTCCGGTTCGAGTACGCCGCGCTCACGCTGGCGATCCTCGGCGTGCTGGTGCTGGTCTACCGTCTCGGCGCCGGGCTCCACGGCCTCGGCCGGCGCGGCCTGATCGTGGTCGGCATCGGTGCGGTGGTGCTGGCCGCGACGCTGCTCTACGCCGAGCTGCTCCGCCGCTACGGGTCGGCCGGTCTCGTCGACCAGCTCCTGTCCTACGTGCGGTGGAGCCGCGAGCACCTGGGCGCGTTCCCGCGGCCGATCGAGACCGTGCTCGGCGTACCGGCCCTCGCCTACGGCTGCCACATGCGTGCCCGGCGCCGCCAGGGCTGGTGGGTGTGCGCGTTCGGGGTGGCCGCCACCTCGCCCACGGCCACGGCGCTCGCCAACCCGGCGGTCACCGTGCAGGAGGCGGTGCTCTCGGTGGTCTACGGCCTCGTCGTCGGGCTCGTGATCGGCTGGGTGCTGATCAGGATCGACCTGGCGCTGACCGGCAACCGCGGGCGACGCAGCCGGGCGGCCGAGCAGGCGGCGGCGCTGCGCCCGGAGCCGCCTCGGTCGCAGCCGCTGCTGTAGCGGCCGGCGCCCTTTTCGGGTACCCACCGGTAACGCCTAGCGTCGCTCGCATGGCCCGGGTCACGACGTCAGAGCTGGTAGCGGAGATGGTCGCCAACGTGCTCCGCGTCGAGGTCGACGAGGGCGCCACGGTCGCGGCGGGCGACACCGTGGTGCTACTCGAGTCGATGAAGATGGAGATCCCCGTCATCGCCGAGGCTGGCGGCGTGGTGCGTGCGATCAAGGTCAGCCCCGGCGACGTGGTTCAGGAGGGCGACGTCCTGGTGGAGATCACCCTCTCCTGACCTCGCCCGCGCTCGACCAGTTCGACCAGGTCAGTCAGGTCGGCAGCGTGGCGGGAGCGGGCGCTCGGGCAGCTTGCTGCCCCCTCGCCGGCGGAGACTCCATCGACCAGCTCGACCAGGTCAGTCCGGTCGGCAGCGTGGCGGGAGCCGGCGCCCGGGCAGCTTGCTGCCCCCCTCGCCAGCGGAGACACGCTCGACCAGGTCACCGGTCGGCAGCGTGGCGAGAGCGGGCGCCCGGGCAGCTTGCTGCCCCCCCTCGCCGGCGAAGACACGCTCGACCCATAAGAGCAGAGGGGGCGGGATTCGAACCCGCGGTAGCTCTCGCTACGACCGCTTTCAAGGCGGTTCCGATCGGCCACTCCGGCACCCCTCCGTGCCCGTCACGGCGCGGGGCGACGTGGCGGACGACACGAGTCTAGGAGCCGCGGGTCGGGCCGCTTTGCCCGGCCGTCGCGCCGCGTTGTTCAATCGCGCCATGAGCAGCGCGCAGCCCACCTCGGTGACCGACTACCGCCTGGCGCCGCCGGTGATGGCGCGGTTCGTCGGTGCCTACCTGGTGCTGCTGGCCGTCGTGCTGCTGGTGGTGACGTTCGTGGTGGCGGCGCTGCGGTGGAACCCGGACGCGATCGTGGTGGTGCTGGGGCTGGGGATCCTCGGTCTCTGCGTGCTCGCGTGGTGGCTGCGCACCCGGCTGGTCGTCGTACGGCTGACGGAGGCGGGCTATCGGGTCCGGTTCGTGCGCGCGGTCGGGGTCGCGGAGGCGCGCTGGAGCGAGGTCGAGGACCTGGTGGCGGCGACGCCGCGCGGCTACGAGTGCGTCGTGCTGCGGCTGCGGGACGGCCGCACCACGACCATCCCGGTGCAACTGCTGGCCGGCGACAAGGACGACTTCGCCCGCGAGGTCCGCCGGCACCTGCGCCGCTCGACCCGCTGACCGCGGCCGGGACCGTGCCGGGCGGCCGCCCGCCACCGGCCGATTCGGACGTCGGCAGCCGGGGCTTGTAGCCTTGTGCCGCTGACCGGCCATCGCGGCCGGATGGTGGGGAGGCGTCGCCTAGTCTGGTCTATGGCGCCCGCCTGCTAAGCGGGTTTGGGGCTACAACCCCATCGAGGGTTCAAATCCCTCCGCCTCCGCCGACCAGCGTGACCCCCGGTGAGGACACCTCGCCGGGGGTCTCGCCTGTGCCGCCCCGATGAGGCAAGATGGGTCCTGCGCGGCCTGGAGCTGGGGGACGCCGCGCGGATCTCGGGCTTCACGGGAGGGGCTCGGGGGGAACCCCACGAAGAGGGGAAAGAAACATGAAGCGAATCGCTCGCAAGGCCGCCGTCGCCGTTGCCGTCCTGATCTCCGCGTTCGGCGTCGTGGCGATGCCGACCGCGGCCGAGGCCGACACCGGCTGGGGCTGGTCCCTCCGCGACTAGCGGGTGAGGCCGCTCAGGCCTCGTCGGTCTCCTCGCCGGCGATGCCGAGCCGCCCCATGATGTAGCCGAGCTGGAACCTGGTCTCGGCGTCGTACTCCTCCTTGAGGTCCGCCACGTAGCCGGCGTAGGTGCGTGGGCTGACGCCCAGGCGCTTCGCGCTGACGGCGTCGGAGTGGCCCTCGATGAGCATCCGGATGGTCATCGCGCGCTGCTCGGTGGCGATCGCCTTGACGATCGACTTCTCGCTCGAGGTGAACGCGCGCCCCCGCGCGAACGCGCGCTCGAAGACGTCGACCAGGTAGGCCACCAGCGCCGGCTCGCGGACGACGACCGCGGTGGAGAGGTCGTCGGCGGCCGGGATCACCGCGACCCGGCGGTCGACGACGATCATCCGGTTGAAGAACTCGTCGAGCGTGCGCACCTCGGCGCCCTGCTCGGTCACGTCGGCGACGTACTTGTGCGTCGCGGGATGCCGTCGCGCACTGTGCTGGTAGAGCGTGCGCATCGCGACGCCACGCGCCAGCGCGTCGAGGTCGCGTTGCGTCGCCTCGGCGATGGTGCGGGGGTGGCGCCCGGCCTGGGGCTGGGCGGTGAGGAGCTCCTCCTCCGCCTCGCTGACCAGCGTGGTCAGGAACGGGCTGATCGCCTCCTTGTGGAGATAAAGGAACGGGCCGTTGTCGGTCGCCGTCGGCGACCGGCGCCAGCTCTGGCTCAGCGACTGGAACGCGCGCGCCCAACGGGCCGACTCCTCGAGCAGGCGGGTGCCCTCGCTGCCGAGCGGCCCGACCACCCGGGCCTGCGCGTGGTTGGGCTCGACCGGCCGCCACATCCGGCCGCTCTCGTCGCGGTTCAGCAGGCCGAGCTCGACCAGGATGTCGAACGCCGGCCGTTCGGGTGCCTGGTCGGCGACCCGGGGGTCGTCGGCCGCGATGCCGCCGGCCTGCACGATGTCGTCGTACAGGCTCGTGGCCACCGTCTCGAAGACCTCGCGGTCCTCAGGTCGGTGCGGGCCGGGCATGCCGCCATGGTTCCACAAGGACGGCGCGCACCGGGGCTTCACCGGGTCCCGTGCGGGGTCAGCCCCGGCCCTTGCCCTTGCGCTTCCCCTTGCCGCCGCCGCCCTTGTTGCCCTTGCCGTTGCCCGACTTGCCCGCGTTGTCGGGCTTGCCGGAGTCGCCGGGCTTCCCCGACCTATCGGAGCCGCCGCTGCCGCCGCTGCCTCCGGTCCCGCCGGAACCGCCGGACCCGCCGGAGGCGGGTGGGTCCTCGGTCGGCTCGGGAGCTGGCTTCGGTGAGGGCGTCGGCGACGGCTTGGGCGGGGCCGGCAGGGCGTTGCGCAGCACGGCGGCCGCGGCGAGCACGCGGTCGGCCTGCTGCGGGTCGAGGTCGCCGCTCTCGCGGGCCTCCCGCACCTCTGCGACGAGGGCGTCGATCCGGTTCCGTGCAGCGCCGTACCGGCGCTCGGCCATGGCCTCGTCGACGGCGGTCAGCATCCGGTCGAGCTGGGGCAGCGCCTCGGCGGGCGCGGGGTCGCTGCCGCAGCCGCTGAGCAGCGCGAGCACGACGGCGCAGGCCGCCAGGAGGCCGGCGCCGCGTCGCCGGATCACCGCTCGACTCCGTTCACCGCGTCGTGGAGGTCGCGGAGCGGGTCGCGGAGCTCCGGTTCGACACCGGCCGGCAGCGGGTCGTCGGCACCGCTCGGCGTGTCCTCGTTGAGAGCGGCGGACACGGGGATGGCGAGCGCCGCCACCACGCAGGCGGCCACGACGGCCATCCACGGCCGCAGCCGCGAGCGCCGCCGGCGACCCACCCTGGCCGTCGCGGCTGCGTCCGGCTCACCCTCGTCGTCGCGATGCCCGGGCCGGACCGCGACGTCCTGCGTCCACTGGGCGGCGACGTCGACCGCCTGGGTGGAGACGTCGTCCGGGCTTGCCGCCTGGCGCGGCGCGGTGTCGGTGAGCGCCGTGTCGGTGAGCGCCGTGCCGGTGAGCGCCGCGCCGGGCTCGGCCTCGCGCGCGAGCTCGCCCAGCACTGCGGCGACCCGACGGGAGTCCGGGCGGCCCTGCGGGTCGGTGGCCGTCATGGCGGTGAGCAGGTCACGCCACGGCGCGGGCAGCGCGGCGGGCAGCACCGGCGCCCTGGTCAGGCGGGCGAGCGCTGCCTCGGTCGGCGTGCCGCCGTACGCCCGCTGGCCGGTGAGCATCTCGAGGATAACCAGACCGAGGGAGTAGACGTCGGCGGCCGGGGTGACCGTCTCGCCGCGGACCTGCTCGGGGGAGAGGTAGGCGGGCGACCCGATCGTCATGCCGGTGCGGGTGTGGTGCGCTGCGTCGTCCACCAGCCGGGCGATGCCGAAGTCCGCGAGCCAGACCCGGCCGTCCGGACCGAGCAGCACGTTGGCAGGCTTCACGTCCCGGTGCACGACCTTCCGGTCGTGGGCATAGGCCAGCGCGTCGGCCACCTGCTGCGCGATGGCGCAGGTCTCCGCGATCGGCATCGGCTCGCCGGTGCACTGGGCGAGGGTCGGCCCCACCACCAGCTCCATGACCAGGTAGGGCCGGTCGTCGCTGGAGCCGGCGTCCAGGACGGTGACGAGGTTGGGGTGGCTGAGGGCGGCGAGGGTGCGCGCCTCGGCGGTGAACCGGTCGCGCTCGGCCTCGCTCGCCGTCCGGTCGCGCAGGATCTTCACCGCCACCGAGCGGTCCAGGACGCGGTCGGTGGCGTGGTAGACGTCGGCCATCCCGCCGCGACCGATCAGCTCGCCGACCTGGTAGCGCCCGCCGAGCGTCGGGGCCGGGGTGTCGTCGGGCACGGCGTCCGCGTCGAGGGACACGACACTCTCCTCGCTCTGGGTCAGGCACGCGGCGTCCGTGGGTGACACCGCCGTGCGGGCGCAGCGGTGCCCGATCACCGCCACTGACGACAGTGCCCGCTGCCGGGGAACGTATTCGGTGGCGCCCGCGACTGTTCGGCGGCGCTCGACCGGCCTGCCGCCTCGACTGCTGATTTCGGATGCCGCCGACGGTTCGGCTATCCTCTACCGGTCCCCGCAAGGGACGGGCGCCTGTAGCTCAACGGATAGAGCATCTGACTACGGATCAGAAGGTTTGGGGTTCGAATCCCTACAGGCGCGCAGATCGGATTCACCGCATGACCTGCGCAAACAGGTTCAGAGGCCCGCTTCCCCGACGGGGGAGCGGGCCTTCTCCGTCTCAAAAACCGGCCCAAAAACTCTCCGGCGTCCTCGTGTCGGCCCGGGTCGCGGCGTGTCGCGTCCCCCCGCCGCGTCCCCCCGAAATCGGTCAGCGTCCCCCCACGTCCCCCCGGACCAGTGATCGCCGGACGGCGGTCTCCGCACCTAGGTGTCACATGGAGACCGCTACCCACCCCAGCACCCTGTCCCCGACCGCAGCCGACACCCTGCTGCTCACCCTCGACGAGGCCGCCCAGCAGCTTCGCTGCGCCCGCCGCAGCGTCGAGCGCCACATCGCCAGCCACCGGCTGCATGTCGTCCACCTCGGCCGTTCCGTCCGCGTCGAGCGCCGTGAGCTCGAGCGGTTCATCGCCCAGATGCGCGATCCCGACGGTGAGGTCCGCGATGAGTAGGCCACGCAAGCCTGCCGAGCAGACCACCTCCACGCTCTACCGCGGCGCCGACGGCCACTGGCACGCCCGTGTGACGATGGGCCGGCGACCCGACGGCACCACCGAGCGCAAACACCTGCAGCGCCGTACCAAGACCGAGCTGCGCGAAGCCGTCCGCGAGCTCGAGCGCAGGAGGGACGCCGGCACCTACGTCTGGACCCGCGACGACCTCACCCTCGCCGAGTGGCTCGAGCACTGGCTCGAAACCGTGCTGCCGATGACCGCCCGTTGGAAGACGCTGTCGACATACCGCAGCCAGATGAAGTGCCACGTCATCCCTCACCTCGGCCACTGGCGGCTCAGCGAGCTTCGCCCCGAGCACCTCGAAGCCCACTACCGACGCCTCCAGGCCGAGGGGAACTCCACCCACGTCGTCCGCGCGGTTCATCGTGTCCTGCGCTCCGCATTGAACGAGGCGGTACGCCGCCGACGGCTTGCCATCAACCCGGCCCTGGTGGCACGAGCACCACGTGCCGAGGACGTCGAGGTCGAACCGCTCTCGATCGAGGAGAGCCGGCGCGTCATCGCCGCCGCGCAGGACACGCTTCATCCGTCCCGCTGGTCTATCGCGCTCTCCCTCGGGCTGCGCCAAGGCGAGGCGCTGGGACTGCTGTGGAGCGACGTCGACCTCGACGACGGCGTCCTCCGCGTCCGCCGCTCCGTCCAGCGCCACACATGGAAGCACGGCTGCTCCGTCGGCGACCGCTCGCCCTCCTGCGGTCGCAAGCGCGGTGCCGAGTGCCCTAAACGCAGCGGTGGCGGCCTGCTCCTGGTCGAGCCCAAGACCAAAGCCTCAAAGCGGACCATCGTGCTGCCCGCTCCTCTGGTCGAGGAACTGCGCGCCCACCGAGCCCAGGTCAACCGACGTCGGCTCGCCGCCGGCGAGACCTGGGACGCCACCCACGACCTCGTCTTCCCGGCCACCGACGGCGGGCTCATCGACCCAGCGCGCGACCACACCGAGTGGAAGGCACTCCTCAAGGCCGCGGGTCTACGCGACGTCCGCCTTCATGACGCCCGACACACCGCCGCCACCCTCCTGCTGCTCCAAAACGTCGACATCCGCACCGTCATGTCCATCATGGGTTGGACCGAGATGACCACCGCCCAGCGCTACACCCACGCCGTCGACGAGCTGCGTCGGAGGGCAGCTCAACAGATGGGCGCCCTGTTGTGGGAGGAGTGGACCGGCATCTAGACCGCAACGGGACGCGGCGGCTGCGCTGCCGCGGGCATTCCGCCCAGAATGGGCGCCGTGTCCGTTCGGGCTGCGAGCCAGTGCGTTCTTGTCGCGACGCAGCGGTCACTCCGGGTGATCCGCGCGGCGTCCGCTCACGTCGTGCTCTGCTCGACCTTTGTCGCGAAGTCGTCGAAGACGTCCTGCTTCGAGTCCCGCGTGGCTTCGATCATCGACTCGAAGAGCCGCATGGCCTCCTCCACCCGCTCAGTCGACTTCAGCCCGAGGTTTGTCGCCCCGGACAGCTGGCCGGTGAACGGCAGCCCGCTCTGGACGATCGGCCTCCACAAATCAATGGCCTTGGCCGGCGACACGTTGGTCTTGAAGCGCAACGAGAACCTGTCGGGAACGGCTTCGTCAAGCACAGTTTCTATGCTGCTCCCAATCGCCGCTGTCAGCAGGTGGACACCACCTCTGGAGCGAAAGAACTCGGCGTGACCCTTCTGCGTCTTGGTCCGCTTCTCGTCGGAAATGCTGTTTAGGTTGAGCTTGGCTTCCTCTACTGCCTTGAGGAGCGAGTAGCAGAACACCACGTGTCGAGCGTGAAGGTTGTCGTTGAAGAACCGTGCGTAAGTCGGGTCATGCTCCCAGATCTGTCTAAGCTCGTTGTACGCGAGGTTCGGATTTCCATGGAAGGACGCGACCGACTGTGCCACAGCACTGTCGGAGAGCAGAGTGCGATCGCGTTTGATCGCATCGTCCGCGCCTCCACGTCGGGCACCGCGATACAGGGCCTCGGGTATCGCCTCGAACTCCGACCGAAGTCTGTCCTGTACCGCATCCTTGCTTCGGAAGTCGGTGGCTTCGACCTTGTTCTGCGTGTTGTTGTAGCGGACTACATTTTCGAGCACCTCATAGTCAGTGCTGGTCACGAATCGAATCTGCACCCGGGCATCGTCAAGCTTGCCGGCTTCACCGTCACTCAAGGTCCCAATCGACCCCGTGGTCTGACCACCGTTCACGATGCCCATGCCCTTAACGGTGAGGGACGTAGAGTCCTTGGAAGGTTCGAAGCCGTGAACCATCGCAGTGATTCCGTTGTTGTAGATGAAGAAGTCCTGAGGATTCTCCTTCGCTGTTACCTTGATCCCATAGTTGATGTTCCGTTCCGACCGACGCACCCCCAGGTAGTCTCGGATGTTCGGGGACATCAAATCGGTGCCGTGGGTCTTCCAAAGGCTGCGCAAGTCACTAAGCCTGATCGCCGTGTTGTAGGCCCGCCAGTCCTCGCCCGAGGTTTCGAAACCGCCGGCAATGTCAAAGGTCAGTTCTTCGTCGACCAAGATTGGCAGCTGCGTCCGGCGGTACAAGTCGTTGATCGCATCTCGTCCAATCTCGGTGCACGAGACATTGACCTGGGCTTCCGTGAAGTACTGCGACAACAGACTGTTGGCGGTCTTGGCGGCCTGCTGCAACTCGGTCTGGATGTTCTTGCCCTCAGGACAGTTGTGAACTGACCAAATCTGCACGTCTGTGATGTCACCGGCGGAGAGTGCATCTCGGGCCTCAATGGCCGCGTCACGCAAGATCTCGGGAAGGCCTTCCAGAGGTCCGGACAGGAGCCAGGACACGGCAGTGTTCAGGTCGCTGGCCTTGCCTGCCGGACCTTCAGACTTGCTGCCCGGGTCCTTCGCGGCGTAGGTCTGAGCAATGACGAGCTGGCCGCTGTCACGGAGAACGGCAACGAGATCACACTTCTTGTCGTTGCCGTGGTCCGTCAGCGCGTCGGCGGCGAAGGTCTCGATGTCGTCAATGCCAAGCCGCAACTCGGCTGCGAAGAGTGCGATGGAGTTTCCCTCGCCGTACTTCGCCAGGTCTTCCCTCTCGCTCAGAGCACTCCAGCCGGCACCCTCTGCCAGCGGCTTTCGCGTTGCAGGGGCTGGCGTCTCGGCCTTAGCGCTCTGGCCGTCCACGGGACTCTCGCTCATGGGCACATGATGCCAACACCGTTCGTGGAGGAGCGTTCCGCCGCGCGAACGCACGAAGGCAGCCGACTTAACCGGCGCGTCATATCGCCGCCTATGACTGTCAAGGCGTCACCCGCGCCCTGAGCGCGCCGTAGCCAAGAGCCCCGCAGGGGCGTACCGGTTTCCTCCGTAAGCCAGATGTCTACCGGTAGGTAGCGACCTCTCGCCCGGCCGAGGACGCGACCGCGAGAGCTGGCCTATGAAGCTCGCTCAACGGTTCACTCCGACCGGTGCGCTCACCCCGACGCGGACGCCGAACCCGTCGTACGTCCACTCGATGTCCCCCGCGATCGCATCGACCGGTTGAGTGCCACACACCTAGTGCATTCTCGGTCCAGATTCGTCCGGCGAATTGCTCACGGTCGCCACCGCGGCACCTGTTGTGCGCGTCGCAGGCGGACGAGCTCGTCGGCGACGCTGCTCCACTTCGCATCCGTCAGCTCCTGTCGGTTGTCGCGATCGGCGAGCTCTCGAAGGATGCGTCTGCAGGCGCTGGGGGAGTCGAGTACCGCGCGCACGTGCTCGTCGAGGCTGGTCGTTTCTCTGATAAAGGTGGTCGCGTTTCGGCCGCCCTCGGCAGCGCGCCGTTCTTCTGAGGCGAGGCGTCGGCAGGCCTGGCTGCACCACCGTCGTTTGCGACCGGGCTTAGGTTGGGTGGGGACGGCGAACGGCTTGCCGCAGCGCGGGCAGTTCGTGATCACTGCTCGCGCTCCAGTTTCAGTGACCACTCGAAGACGGTGCGCGGATGCCAGCGCAGGTGTTTGCCGACCCGGAACCCCTTCGGTCCCTTGCCGGTGGTGCGCCAGGCGTAGATGGTCTTCTTCGGCACGCCGAGGAACGCCGCAACCTCGTTCACGGTCCACAGTCGGTCGGCCTCGACCGGCGCCCTCGGAGGCGGTGGCGGCGCGGTGTCCGGAGTCGTCTGGGGCGAGGGTTGTTGACGTCGACAGCTTTGGCGAGCGGGGTTCTGCTCGACGTTCTCGTCCCACAATCCTGGCTGGTCCGGTCGGTTCTCGTCACGGCTCATGTCTGCTGGTCTCCTCGGATCGGTGCCGGAGGGTTCCGGTCAGTCACCTATGTGCAGAGACGAGCCGCGAGCGATCACTGCGGCAGAGACGATTCGCCCCGGGGTGGGTAATCACGGGGACCTGAGGTGGCCTGGTCGACGCCACAGATCGCCAGGGGGACGCAGGACGGCGACCCGGCTCAGGGATTACGCCGAACGAAACTCCGCCCGCGATGCAAGAGGTGTGTGGCACTTCATCGGTCGCGAGAGATCGGGGGGACGCTGAGGGGTGTCGGTGGCGGCTCGGCCCGTCAGGTCGGGCTGGCTGGTTCTGTCGGGTCTGGCTGGGTGGACGGGGTCAAGGTCGTCGGGTTCGAGAGTTTCTTGCCACACGGGGACCGGGAGCGCCGGGTGATCGACATGGCCGAGCGGGTCATGGTCTCGATCGGTGAGCGCGACGGGGCGGGTGGCTGAGACGGATAAGCGCGCTGGTGCGGCGTGTGCGGGAGTTGACCGAGCATGAGGGCCTGTCCCCGAGGCGAGGCCGTCGAGCGGCGCGGCGAGACGGTGACCGTGCGCGAGGGGTCGACGGGCTGCTCGACTCGCCAGTGAGTTGCGGGCGGGGACGGCGAGCAGGTAGTGAACCCCCGGTCTGGTGGAGGCGACGGGTGCGTGGACGGTGCTGCGGATGAGGCAGCGGGAGCGGTCGTCGAGCACTTGACGAGCCCGCCTTTGGTGCCGTCCGAAGGTCACGCCAGCGGGTGGCGGGGGACTGCCAGCGCTCGTTGGACTAGTCGGCTCTGAAGCGGCTGCAGGAGGACCTGGGGGCGTTGCGCGGCTTGGGATCGGTCAACTTCGCGGCGTGCAGGAATCGGCGGATTGTGGCGGTAGAGGGAGCCGTGTCCGCATTGGGTCAGGTACCAGCCCGTGGTGACCGGGCCGGCGTCGAAGTCCCTCGCGGATCAGTTGGAGTCGGAGCTCGACGATGAGTGCCCGCGGTTCTTCGCTCAGGGCGCGGGAGTTGGTGCGGACGTCGGGACCTTGGCTCAACGGCGTCCCAAGCCGCTTTCGCGGTAGCGGGCTAGGAGGCGATGCAGGTGCTGTTTGGGAGTAGCCGTACTTGGCCGCAGTAGCGGTGACCCAAGGGGCGACCCGGGCTTCTCGACGTGAGCCATGGCTGTCACCCACGTCTCGGCTCACGTGTCGCCTATGTCATGAACCCAGACACCTGCAGGCGCGCAGTGCGTCTTCTTAGGAGATCCCGGACAGGCCGAAACTTAGGACAGTCCGGTTTGTTGTCATTTCCAGGGCGTGGGTCCGAGTGGTCTGCCGAGGGCCTGGTAGCCGCGGGTGGGGTCGATGACCGCTCCGCCGGTGGCGGCGTTGTGACGCGTGCCGGCCTCCGCCGACGAGCCGCAGGACGGGGGTTCAGACCGCATCTACCCCCTCGGTCGGGGTGAGCCCGATACTGTGACGCGCCAGCGTCGTACGAAGGATGGCACCATGTGGTCGGGTCGTCGTGGGCGCTCTGGCCCCACTGGTCCTCCTCGTGGCGGGATGTAGCTCCGACCCGGACGACGAGCCCGGCGGTGCGGAGTCATCGACGACCGCCTCGAGCAGACCCTCGGTCTCCCCTGCCGACAGCGGGTCCGCGACCGCGCCGAGGGGTGATGCGGGTCGCCTGTTGCCGGCCCCGAGAACCGCCTCGACCACACCTTCAGCTTCCGGGTGCCAGAGGAGCCGGGGTAGGACATCGACCCCGACGGCGAGCTCGCGGTGTCGTCCCACCCTGTGCCGGAAGGCCTCTTAGCATCGAGGCGCGGCGAGATCGCCTGGCCGGGGCGCACCACCGACGAGGTCGGGCGACACGAGCTCGAGAACGAGTTGTCGATGGGTCTCTCCCCATCCGCTGAGCACACCGGGAACCGGGTCGTCGACGGGACGGAGGTGTGGGTGATCGAGGGGAGCACCGAGCATCACCGCCTCCTGATGATCACCGGCGCCCTCAACGACCACCACTTCCGCATCCGGGCGGAGTGGCCCGCGTCCCTCACGGGCGGCGAGGAGCTCGTCGAGCAGATCCTGGCGAGCGCCGAGCCGTCTTCATGAGCGGCTCGAGGACCAGCGTCGCGAGGGCGCGCCCTGCGGGAGCCCGTCAGAGGGTGAACCAGGTAACCAGGATTCCCGCGGAGCACTGTTGGCAGCTGGCGACGGTGCCGCCCTGGTGGCGAATGCGCTCAATGAGGACGACGAGGCCGTCGCGGGTCGTCGTCGAGGTGTGCCAGGTCATCGCTGGCCTCCTTGAGTCCGGGTGCTCGACGCCGAGCACCGATTGGTGTCCGCGTCTGGCCGTCGGTCCCCGGTCCCTAAGCCGGGCGGCCAGCGGTCAAACTAACGTTGTTAGGTACATCACACCGCGTCTGAATCTAATGTCAATAGATTCTTGACCTTGATCTCGCGAAACTAATGCAATTAGGCTCTCCGTATTCCCCTGTGACTGCAGTCACAGTCCCGCGAACCGGAGGGCCGACCATGAATCCGAAGCAGGACACGACGGCAGCGGTTGTGCGCCGTTGCGCGGTGATCATGCCTGTGGTGCTGCTGTCGGCAGCCTGGACGGCGAGTGTCGCCGGTGTCGGCGGCCAGCCGAGTGCCGTCGAACGTCGCCCCGCCCCGTTGCAGGCGACACCGCCGGCTCAGCACGTCACAGTGCCCGGCGCCGAGGTGGCGCCCCCTGCGAGCGTGGCCCGGGTGGGTGCGCCGGCGCCGTCGCGCCGCTCGCCTGCTGTCGTACCGGCTTCCGGCGTCCACATCCCGGCGGCTGCGCTGGCGGCGTACCAGCGAGCCGCGGTCGTTATCGGTGCCGCAGACGCGTACTGCCATCTCAAGTGGCCCCTCGTCGCGGCCATCGGGCGCGTCGAGTCCAACCATGGTCGTGCAGGCGGCAGCGTGCTCGACGACGACGGGGTCGCCAAGCCGGCGATCGTGGGAGTTCGCCTCGACGGGACCAAGGGCACGGCCCGCATCTCCGACACCGACGCCGGGAGGTATGACGGCGACAAGAGCTTCGACCGTGCCATCGGCCCCCTGCAGTTCATTCCGACGACCTGGAGCGTCGTGGGAGTGGATGCCGACGGTGATGGTGCTCGCAATCCCCAGGACGTCGACGACGCGGCGCTCGCCACCGCCGTCTACCTCTGCTCCGGCGACGTGGACCTCGCTGTCGCCTCGGACGTCCGCCGAGCGCTGCTTCGCTATAACCACTCCGACGCGTACGTCGACACCGTGCTGACGGTCATGGAGGCGTATGCGGCGGGCGACCTCCCGGCCCCTGTCGCACTGGGCTACACCGTTCCCGGTGGCGCAGGCGAAGCGAAGGGCGGCGGCCCCGCGTCCGGGGAACGTCAGGCTGCGGTGGGCGACCGCGAGAAGTCCGAGGCTGCGCCGCCCCCCGTACGCAAGCCGGAGCAGGCGCCCGAGCCGTCGCCGGCACCGAGCGAGCCTCAGGCGCCCGGCGCCCCGAAGCCCTCGGCGCCCGACGCGCCGGCGAAGCCGGCGGTGGAGATGCTCACTCGGGCCCAGGCAGCGTTGACTTGTTCAATCAGCGGGTTGAGCCGTCTGCTGAGGCCCGCCGCCTTCCAGGGCTGCATCGAGAAGCTGACGGCGACTGAGCCGCCGGCCGGCTGAAGGGCCCGCAAGCTCCTGTCGCCCGAACCCGGCTCACGACGCGGAGTCGTTGCGGGCCCCTCAGCCCCCTGTCGCCGCGAGGGTCCGGAGGCCGTCGATGCTGCAGACCTTGACCCGGGGTCGGTCCTGCGCGAGGCCGCGCGTCCGCTCATCCCGGTCGATCGCCCGCCAGCCGTTCAGGTCGATCCGTCCGGACGCGCGCCTCGCGAGCAGGTCGTCGAGGTCGGTTGCCGAGCCGACCGTCGTCGGAAGCGTGCCCGCAGTCGCGTCGTCGAGCAGTGCCCGGACGGTCTCCTCTGCGCAGGCCTTGTTGGTGCCGATGACACCGGAGGCCCCCCGCTTGATCCAGCCGGCGACGTACAGGCCCGGGACGGGGCCCCGCTCGTCGACGACCCGACCCCGCTGGTGTGGGATCCGGCCGGACTCGGCGTCGAACGGCAGGCCGTCGACAGGCCGGCCCCGGTAGCCCACGGACTGGAGGACCAGGCCGGTCGGGATGATTTGTTCCTCACCCGTCGACCGGGTGCCGCCGTCCGCGGTCGGCTCGTTCTTCACGATGCGCAGGCGCTCGACGCGGCCGTCGCCCTCGAGTGCGAGGGGCGAGGCGAGGAAGCGCAGCACGATCCGGCGGGAGCCGCGAGCGGGCCGGCCGGCAATCGTCCGCATCAGCTCGAGCTTGCGTGCGGCGGCGTAGGACGCAGCAGGGGAGAGGCCCGGCGGAAGGGTGTACGACTCCAGCGGTGCAGGCGTGCTCACTTCCACGTCGACGCCCTCGATCTGCGAGAGGCCCAGCAGCTCAGGCGTGGTGAACGCCGCCTCCGCGGGACCACGTCGACCGAGTACGACGACCTCCTCGATCGAGCTGGTGGCCAGCGCCTCGAGCGCGTGGTCGGCGATGTCCGTCGTTCGTAGCTGGGTCGCGCCGAGGGTCAGCACCCGCGCGACGTCGAGAGCGACGTTGCCGTTGCCGATGACGACAGCGCGCTGCGTGTCGAACGGGAAGTGGCGACCGGCGTGATCGGGATGCCCGTTGTACCAGCCCACGAGGTCGGTCGCGGTGTGGCACCCGGCGAGCTCCTCACCCGGCAGGCCGAGCGTC
This sequence comes from Nocardioides proteolyticus, assembly GCF_051280635.3. Taxonomy (NCBI): domain Bacteria; kingdom Bacillati; phylum Actinomycetota; class Actinomycetes; order Propionibacteriales; family Nocardioidaceae; genus Nocardioides; species Nocardioides proteolyticus. Next base: position 54,574 of record NZ_JBNBPO030000004.1, read on the forward strand.
CGCGCGCTGCTGGCACCGGTCGTGTAGATCACCGCGTGGTGATGCGCCGCCAGGTCCTCGGCTGTGACGTCCCTCCCGATGTCGACGCCGAGATGGAGCCGGACGCCGGGCTGGGAGAGCCACCATTGGAACGTGCGCTCGACCTGCTTGGTGTGGGCATGGTCGGGCGCTACGCCGGCGCGGACCAGGCCGCCCGGCGTGGGGAGGCGGTCGAACACCTCGACCTCGACCGATGCCGCAGCCAGGAGGCGGGAGACGGCGTAGGCGCCGGCGGGACCCGCTCCCACCACGGCGACGCGGAGCCGCGCCGTCACGAGGTCACTCCCTGCAGGTGCGCGAAGTAGCCGTCGTTGAGGTCGGCATAGGGCGCCTGGCTGGAGCTCAGCCGGCTCCGGGGAACGATGGCGTCGACAGGGCACGCCTCTGCGCACGCGTTGCAGTCGATGCAGGAGCCGTGGTCGATGTAGAGCATCTCGGCGGTTCGGAAGTCCGGCTCGTCCGGCCGCGGATGGATCGCGTCGACGGGGCAGACGGTGACGCACACCGCGTCGTTGCAGCAGGACTGGGTGATGACGTAGCTCATGGCTCTCCTCAGCGCGTGGCGGCGACGTCGAGCTGGGAGCGGGTGCCGGCGACGGGCACCTGCTCGAGCCGGACAGCGGTGGAGTTGAAGATCGGGACCTGCGAGAAGGGATCGAGCCGGCGGTTGTCGACCAGGAGGTTGCGATTGGCGCCCAGGGCAGCTTCGGCCTCCCCGGTGCGGGGATCGAAGACCCGCCCGCCCCAGCCGTGGGGGACGCACACGACCCCGGGCCGCATCGCGTCACTGATGCGGGCCCGGAGCTCGACCGCGCCGACCTCCGAGACGAGACGGACGAGGTCGCCCTCCTGAACTCCCGCTGACGACGCGTCGTCGGGGTGGAGCTCGACCACGTTCTCCCGGTCGGCCTGGAAGAGGCCTTCGGACTCGTTGAGCCAGGAGTTCATGGCTTCGCGGACCCGCTTGTTGATCATGAGCAGCGGGTACGTCGAGTCGGTGCTGGGCGGTTGTGCCAAAGCCGCGCGGGCGGCGCCCACGAAGGCCTCAGGTGCCAGACGCACCTTCTTGTCCGGGGTGGCGAGGGCGCCTGCAAGGTCACCGAAGCGCGGTTCGTCGTACAGCAGGCCGTGGGGGCTGTTGCGGACGTCCTTCCACTTGATGCGGCCGCCGGTCCGCACCATCAGACGCTGGATCCACTCCGGGTTCATCGCGAGCCCCGGACGGCCGGTCAGCCTCGCCAGGCGTCGGCTCGCCCGGACGAACCGGTTGACGCCGGGCTTGCCGAACAAGTTGCGGCCCATGGCGAGCGCGAGCTCGGTGAAGAACTCCCACTCCTCCATGACGCCTTCGGGCTTCTCGATCGCACGCTGGGCGTAGTGCGCGTACGGCCGCTCCTGCAGGCCACCTAGCAGGGGGCTGAGCTCCTCGCGCTCGAGCCAGTGGGTCCCCGGGATCAGCCAGTCGGCGTGCCGGTGGCTCTCGCGCTGCACGAGGTCGATCGCCACCAGCAGGTCGAGCTGCTGGAGCGCTGCGTCCAGGGCGGCACCGTCGGGGCCCGACACCACCGGGTTGCCGAAGGCGACGAAGAGTCCCCGGATCTGACCCTCACCGGGAGTCGTGATCTCGTCAGGGAGCTCGGCCAGCGAGTGGAAGCCGACGATCGGTGGGGTCCGGCGCAGCCGGGTGAGGTGCTCGGCGCCGGGCGCGAACATCTTCATGATCATGTCCATGTTCACGTAGCCGCGCTCGTACCGCCTGCCCCCTGGCTGGTCCGCCCGGTCGGTGATCAGGTTCAGCACCTGGCCGAGCCACTCGCCGATCGTGCCGTGCGTGTTGTGGCCGACGCCGGTGTGGGTGATGCACATGGCCGTACGAGCGGAGGCGAAGCGCCGGGCTACGTCGGTGATCACCTCGGTCGGGACGCCGCACCGGTCGGCGAGGTCGGCCAGGTCGGCCGTGGCCGCGAGCTGTCGGATCTCGGCGAGACCCGTCATCGGCAGGTTGCTGGACGGCTTCTCCCAGCCGTTGTCGAGGATGACCTTCACCAGGCCGAGGAGCAGCGCCCAGTCCTGGCCGGGGATGACCGGCACGTGGGTGTCGGCCCGCGCAGCGGTGTCGGACCGGCGAGGATCGACCACGATCACGTCGGCGCCACCCGCCTGGCGCGCGAGCACACGGTTCCAGCCGTTCGGGTTGTTCTCGAGCCAGTTGAAGCGGCTGTGGGCCGGGTCCATACCGACGAGCAGGAAGCAGTCGCAGTCGTCGAGGTCAGGCACCAGCGCGACCAGCTCCGTGCCGTACATCTCCTCGGCGACAACGTGGGCGCTGTTCTGGTCGATCGATCCCACCCAGAAGCGGTTGCCGGTGCCGATCGCGTCCAGCAGCCCGGTCCAGAACGACGTGGTGGCGAACGAAAACCCCATCGGGTTGCCGTGATAGCTGCCGACCGCGTCCGCCCCGTGCGCCTCGATGATCCTGTTGAGGCGCGAGGCAATGTCGGTGATCGCCTCCTCATACGTCGCCTCGACGTACCGGTCGCCGACACGGCGCATCGGCGTCGTGATCCGCCTCGGGTGCTCGACGACCTGGTGTGCCGTCTTCCCCTTCCGGCAGAAGTCGCGCCAGGTGTAGGGGTTCTGACGGTCGGGCCGGATCTCGAGCACGGTGTTGGTTGACCGATCCACCTCCACCTCGATCCCGCAGTTAGCGAGGCAGATTCGGCAGTAGGTGTGGACGACGTCGCTCATGAGGCTCCCGAACGGGTGGCGAAACTAACAGCATTAGGTGAACGGAATCACATCCCGGGGTCGTCGTCAACGAGTTCGGGGGAACCGGTATCGGATGACCTGAAGGGCCTCGAGGGCGAGCACGACCCGGCCCTCTGCGTCCGTGAGCCCTCCACGGCACCGGAGGTCGGCGCGATCGGTCGCGGTCGCCCCGTCCCGGTAGCGCGGCACGACCTCGAGGACCTCGATGCTGGCGGTGTGCATCACGTCGGGCCGGAGCGGGTGCGGCAGCCGCATCCGCTCGATCCCCTTGCCGGCGACCAGGGCGAGACGCGGCATGAACACCCGCGACGCCAGGCTCGAGTAGAGCGCGAGGGTGTGGGCAGCGCTCCCGATGATGCCGCCGAAGGGTCCCGTGGCCGCAGCCTCCCGGTCGACGTGGATCGGCAGCGGGTCGAAGCGCTCGGCGAAGGCGATGATCTCGGCCTCCGTGGCGCTCGTGGTACCGAGGTCGTGGACATCCCCGACGGCGAGGTCTTCCGCATGCAGGGTGGTCATGAAGTGGTGCCACCCTCGTGGAGGACGCCGCGGGCGAGAAGCCGGTCGATCGTGGCGTCGTCGAGCCCGAGCACCTCGGTCGCGATGACTCGCGTGTGCTGCCCGGGAAGGGGCGCGGGCGTTGGGTCGGACTCGGTGAGGTCGGCGTACGGCGACGCCGTGTTCTCGCTCGGCAGCGGATCCGGGATGAGGGGGTGGACCAGCGAGCGGTAGGTGCCGCGGTGGGTGAGCTGGGCGTCCTCGAGCAGCTCCGGGAGCCGGAGCATCGGCGCGGCGGGGAGGCCCGCGGACTGCAGCACCTCCGCGGCCTCCGCGGGTTTCCGTTGCTCGGTCCATGCGGCAACGGCCTTGGCGAGCACCTCTTCGTCGTCTCCCGCGGCGCTTGCGACGAGCGCCTCCAGGGCCGCGACCTCCGCCGGGTCGCGGGCATCAAGCACGACCCACTCGTCGTCGCCGGCACAAGGGAAGATCCCCCCGAAGAGCGCGCGCCCGCGGTTGCCGACCGCCCGGGCGGTCCCCGGGACCAGCGACTCCTGGACGGCGAGGGCGGCTAGCTGGTGGAGCACGACGTCGGACTGGGCGACCTCGACCCGGTGCCCGCGGCCGCTCCGCGCGCGGTCCACGAGCGCCGCGGCCACGGCAAGGGCCCCGACCTTGGCGGCGACGTGGTCCGGATAGATGGTGACGCCGTCCCAGGACTCGGTATCGTCGGCGTCGTACTTCCAGAGGCTGGTCACCCCGACCGATGCCCGCACCAGCGGGCCGTAGCCCAGTCGGCGCGCCCACGGGCCGTTGGAGCTGAAGGCGGCGCTCTCGAGCACGACGATGCCGGCGTTGCGGGCCGCCAGGACGTCGTACCCGATGCCGAGGGAGTCGAGGGTGCCGGGCTTGAAGTTCGACAGGACGACGTCGCTCTGGTCCGCCAGCTGGAGGAAGAGGTCCTTGCCTTCCGGCGACCGGAGGTCGAGACCGAGGCTGCGCTTGTTGCGGTTGCCCCAAGCGAAGGACGCGTTCATCGCCTCCCCTCCCCGCGTCTGTCGGAGGCCGTCGGGAAACGCCAGGCTCTCGACCTTGATCACGTCGGCGCCGAGGTCGGCGAAGGCGCGGCCGACCTCCGCGCCGAAAACGATGACGCCGAGGTCGAGGACGCGCAGGCCGGCGTAAGGGGCACGCGGACTGCGGGCCTTCGTCTGACACGCGACGTCGACCACCCGGTGCGTCGCCTCGCCCGATCCGGCTCCGGGTGCGGGAGTGCGCCAGCCGAGGCGGACGCCGTCGACCTGGATGCTGCCTACCGGAACCCGCGCCGTCACGCCGGGGGCGATGTCGGTGTCGGCGACGGCGCCCGAACGGAGGAAGTGGTCGGACGCCGTGGCCTCGCCGAGGGTGAGCACCTGCGCCAGGGGCACGCCCCTGCGGGCCGCCTCCTCGACGAGGTCGGCGCCGCGCTGGTCGGCGAACAACGCGACGATGAGCTCGTCGAGGCGGTCGCCGGCCTCGACGCGGGCGGCGATGGAGTCGAACTTCGGGTCGGCGAACTCCTCGGGCTCGCCGAGCCAGCCGAACATGCCGCGCCACTGCCGCTTGGCGAGCAGGCAGAGGCGTACGAAGCCGTCGGCGCACGGGTAGATCGGGTAGGAGTTGGCCGGCGGCCGCCCCCGGCGGAAGCTGCCCGAGCGGCCGGCGGCCGCCGAGCCCTGGACTCCGAACGCGGGATCGAGGCCGGTGACCACCGCCTCGTGGTGGGCGAGGTCGATGACCTGTCCCTCGCCGCCGGCCCGCCCCGCGACGTAGGCGGTGAGGGCGGTCCACGCCGCCTGCGCCGCGGCGGTGGCCGAGGCGATGCCGTCCGGCGGCAGCAGGGGTACGTCGCCGGGCCGGCCGCTGCGGGACATCGCGCCGCTCAGCGCGAGCAGCGTCCGGTCGGTCGCCTGCCAGCCGGCTCGTGGACCGTCCGACCCGAAAGGAGAGGACACGACGACGACCAGGTGAGGGGCCGCCTGGGTCACGACTGCGAGGTCGACCGCTTCGGCGACCTCGACGGTGAGGAAGGCGATGTCGGCGCCCGTGAGCAGGCTGCGGACCTGCTCGCGGCCCTCCGGCGAGTCGGCGTCGACCTGGACCGAGATCTTGTTCGCGTTGCGCACCGCGAACGGCAGGGAGTGTCCGTCGTGGACCGGCTCCTCGCCGCGCAGGGGGGACCCTCCGGTGGGCTCGAGCAGGATCGTCTCCGCGCCGAGATCGGCCAGGTAACGCGCGGCGACCTGCCCCACGGCGTCTCCGGCGTCGATGACCCGGAGGCCGTCCAGCAGCAAGGGGAACGAGCTCATCGTGGAGTCCTCTCGGTCACGCAGATTAATCTAATGATGTACGGTTTAGGCCTTGAACCTCAAGAGGAGAAAGCCATGACTTCGTCCGTTTCCTCCCCGAGCCCGTCGGGCACTGACGACCGGGTCGTTCGCTACGAGGTCGCCGAGCGAATCGCGACGATCTCCCTCGACCGGCCCGCTCAGGGCAACGCGATGACGCTCCAGCTGTGCACGGAGCTCGTCGATGCCGTCGACCGCGCCGAGTCCGACGACGAGGTGGCGGTCGTCGTCCTCGCCGGGCGCGGCCGGAACTTCTGCGTCGGCGCCGACCTCGCCGAGGGGTTTCACGCAGAGGGCCGCGAGCCGCACCCGCGCCACCGTGCCTTCCAGGAGCGGTTCGGCCTCATTGCCGGGGTCCCGCGCGACGCGGGCGGCGTGGTAACCCTGCGCCTGGCGTCGATGCTCAAGCCGCTCGTGGTCGCCATCACCGGCGCCGCCGTCGGCGGGGGAGCGTCGATGGTCCTGCCAGCGGACATCCGCGTCGTCGGGGAGTCGACCCGCCTGGGCTTCCTCTTCCCCCGCCGCGGAATGGTCGCAGAGTCCGCCTCCAGCTGGTTCCTCCCGCGCCTGGTCGGCATGGCGCGCGCGACCGAATGGGTTCTGACCGGGAGGCTGCTGGAGGCGCCAGAGCTGGTCGCGTCCGGGCTGGTCGCCCGCGTCGTCGCCGACGACGAGGTGCTGGCGACCGCGCAGGGCATCGCCCATGAGATCGCGGCCAACACCTCGACCGTCGCCGTCGCGATGTCCCGCCAGCTGCTGTGGAGCATGCTCGGCGCGTCGTCGCCCTGGGAGGCCCACGCGCTGGAGTCCAGGGGTGTCTACTCCCTGCCGGCACAGGAGGACGTGAGGGAGGGCGTCGCCGCCTTCCTCGAGAAGCGCTCCCCCTCGTTCCCGATGCGGGTCCCCCGGGACTACCCGGCGTACGGGCCGCGGTGGCCCGAGCCGCTGGCTGTCCCGTCGGGCGGTCAGTAGGACGTGAGGCCACCGTCGACGGCGAGCGTCGTGCCGGTGACGTACGACGAGGCGGGGCTGACGAGGAACAGCATCGCGCCGTCCAGCTCCTCCTGCCGACCGAAGCGGCCCATCATGCTTTGCTCGCCCACCATGGCGCGGAGCGTGTCGCCCTCGCCGGCGGTCATCTCGGAGTCGAAGTAGCCGGGGCACAACGCGTTGACCCGAACTCCGCGACGGGCGCTCCACTCTCCGGCCAGGTTGCGGGTGAGGCCGATGACGCCGGCCTTGCTGGCGGCGTAGGCAGCCTGGGGGAAGCGCGGGGCGACCAGACCGAGGACGCTGGACACGTTTACGATCGACCCGCCGTGCTCCATGCGGGCTGCGGCGGCCTGCGCCATCCAGAACACCCCGTTGAGGTTGACGTCGATCAGGCGACGGAAGCCTTCCGGGGTCTCCTTGAGCGAGGAGACGGCCGAGCCCAAGCCGGCGTTGTTGACGAGACCGTCGATCCGGCCGAAAGCCTCGATCGCGGTCTCGGCGACCCGCGTGCAGTCCTCAGGGTCGGACACGTCGGCGGTGACCGTGGCGACGCGGACCCCGTCGACGCGCAGCTGCTCTGCGAGCTCGGCGAGCCGTTCGGCGCGGCGTGCCGCCAGCACGACGTCGGCACCGGCGCTGCCCAGTGCTCGGGCGAACCCGGCGCCGAGGCCGCTGCTGGCGCCGGTGATGACGACGGTGCGCCCGTCGAGTCGGAACAAGTCGATGGTGCTCACGGTGACCTCCTGGCCGGGATCGGTTTACGGGGCTTTCACAAAACTAATCACATTAGATACTCTCGTTGCGTCAACGTACAACGACCGAGATCAGGTGATGGGCGATGGCGCACGTGCCGACCTTCAGGGCGCGGGTCGCCGAGCGACGCGACTGCGCACAGGGAGTCGTCGCGCTCAGTCTCGAGCGCCTCGACTGCGAGCTGCCGGCCTGGCAGCCCGGTGCCCACGTCGACGTCGAGCCCGACGGCGGCCGGGAGCGGCAGTACAGCCTCTGTGGCGACCCCGCGGACCCATCCCGATGGCGGATCGCCGTCCTCGACGTTCCCGACGGCCGAGGCGGTTCGCGCTGGATCCACGCGAACGTCGAGGTTGGCGACGAGGTCACGGTGACCGGCCCGCGCAACCACTTCGCCTTCGAGAGCGCCGGGGCCTACCTGTTCATCGCCGGCGGCATCGGCATCACGCCGATCCTGCCGATGATCCGGGCGGCCGAGAAGGCCGGCGCCGACTGGCACCTCGCCTACGGGGGGCGATCGCGCGACTCGATGGCCTTCCTCGACGAGCTGAAGGAGTACGGCGAGCGGGTGGACGTGTTGCCGCAGGACGAGACCGGCTTACTCGACCTGCCCGCGATCCTCGGTGAACCGGTGCCCGGCCGTGCCGTCTATGCCTGTGGGCCCGAGCCGCTCCTCGTCGCGCTCGAGGAGGTCATGACGGGTCGCGACGGTGAGCGGCTCCACCTCGAGCGCTTTTCGCCGAAGGGACCCATCGACAGCAGTGGCGATGCCTTCGAGGTGGAGGTCGCCTCGACGGGTGCGCGGGTGACGGTCGAGGAGGGCGTAAGCATCATCGACGCTCTGGCCGAAGCCGGTGTCGAGGTCGACTTCTCCTGCCGCGAGGGCACCTGTGGGACGTGCGAGACCGGCGTCCTCGGCGGTGTGCCCGACCACCGGGACTCGATCCTGACGGCCGAGGAGCGCGACGCGAACGACTGCATGATGATCTGCGTGGGTCGCTGCCGCTCGGGACCGCTCGTCCTCGACATCTGAGTCCGCTCTGACTTTCGCCGCAGATCGACTCCAGCCATTGACAGTGACGCGGGTCACTGGTCATGATTCCAGTTATCTATTGTCGATAGGTTTCCGGATCTCGGGGTCCGCGCCGCGGGTTGTCGCCGCGGAGAAGCCCGATGCCAGCGCACAAACTTCAAGGAGCACCTCATGAGCGCCACTGTCACCTCCGCCCTGGCGTGGTGGGCCAAGACCAGGTCCGACGACACCGCCATCGTCCTCGACGGCGACACCCTGACCTACGGTGAGCTGGGCGGCTGGTCGAGCCGCATCGCCGAGCACCTGCGTGCCGAGGGAGTCCAGCCCGGTGACCGGGTCGGCCTGATGGCCCCCAACAGCCTGCCGTGGCCCGCCGCTGCGCTCGGCGCGATCAAGGCCGGTGCGGTCCTCGTGCCGCTGAATCCGCGCTTCAAGCCGGCCGAGCTCCGCAAGGTGCTCGACGACTCCGGTGCGGTCGCGGTCATCGCCGACGACCCGTTCAAGGGCACGGTCGAGGAGGCGAGCGCCCTGGGCGAGCCGGCCAATGTCGTCACCTTCAGCGCGATCGACGCACTGCGCGACGGCGCGCCGTCGACGTACGGCATCGAGCGTGGCGAGGACGACCCGATCTCGATCATCTTCACCAGCGGCTCGACCGGACGCAGCAAGGGCGTCGTCCTCACCAACCGCACCCTGCTCAACATCGTCTTCGAGGCGAGCCTGGTCGAGGAGGGCTTCCATCGCGGCTCGACCTCGATCCTGCTGCTTCCCCTCGCGTTCACGCCCGGCCTCGTCTGGGGGCTGCTGATGACCACCGTGCTCGGCGGCAAGATCGTGATCGAGAAGGACATCGTGCCGTCTCGTGCGGTCCAGCTGATCGAGGAGCACCAGGTCGAGGCGATCTTCGGTGTCCCGCTGGTCTACCAAGCGCTGGCGGCAGCGCCGGAGTTCGCCACCGCCGACCTCTCCTCGCTCAAGACCGCCGTCGTCGGCGGTGCGGCCGTTCCGACGGCCCTGCTGGAGGCCTACGCCGCCAAGGACGTGGCGCTCCGCCAGATCTACGGCATGACCGAGGCCGGCGGCATCGCGACCGCGACGCTGGTCTCGGAGTTCCGCGAGCACCCGGGCAGCTGCGGCACCGGCGGCATCTTCACCGAGGTGAAGGTGGTCCGCGAGGACGGCAGCGACGCGCCTGCCGACGAGCCCGGGGAGCTTGTCATCAAGGGCCCGGGTGTGACGCCCGGCTACTGGAACTCGCCCGAGGTCAACGCAGAGGTCTTCCGTGACGGCTGGCTGCACAGCGGTGACCTCGGCGCGACCGACGCCGATGGCCGGATCCGGTTCGTCGACCGGCTCAAGGACCTCATCATCTCCGGCGGCATCAACGTCTCGCCGGTCGAGCTCGAGCAGACGCTGGTGGCCATCGACGGTGTGGTCGAGGTGGCCGTGATCGCAGCGCAGGACGAGAAGTTCGGTGAGACGCCGGCAGCCATCATCCAGGCTGAGGAAGGTCTCACCGAAGCGGCCGTCGTCGAGGAGGCGAGCAAGGTCCTCGCCGACTTCAAGGTGCCGCGGTACGTCGTCCTCCGCGAGGACCCGCTGCCGCGGCTTCCCAACGGGAAGATCAGCAAGACCGAGATCCGCGAGGAATACGCCGACCTCACCAGCCGGTTCACCAAGGTCCGCTGAGATGGCCGATGCCGCGTCCGCTCCCGCGGCGCCCGGGACCGCGACGGTCACCCTGGAGCGCCACGGGCACGTCGGAGTCGCCACGATCCGCCGTCCTGACGCCATGAACGCCGTCAACGGGGCCGTCTCCACCGGCCTCGGCGAGGCGCTCGAGGAGGCCGAGACCGACGAGGGGATCCGCGTCCTCGTCGTCACGGGGGAGGGACGCGCGTTCTGCGCGGGCGCCGATCTCAAGGCCCTTGCCCAGGGCGAGGACATCATGGCGGCGGGTCATCCCGAGTGGGGTTTCGCCGGCTATGTGCGGCACTTCGTGTCCATCCCGACGATCGCTGCCGTGAACGGGTTCGCGCTCGGCGGCGGCACCGAGATCGTGCTGGCCTCCGACCTGGCTGTGATCGACGCCGAGGCGAAGCTCGGCCTGCCGGAGGTCAAGCGCGGTCTGCTGGCCGCGGCCGGCGGTGTCATCCGCGCTCAGCGCCAGGTTCCGTTCAAGCTCGCCCTCGAGCTGGCGCTGACGGGCGACCCGATCACGGCCGAGCAGGCCCGGGAGTGGGGGCTGGTCAACCGCGTGGCCCCGGCGGGAACGACCCTCGAGCTCGCCGTCGAGCTGGCCGAGCGGATCGCTGGCAACGCGCCCCTTTCGGTCCGCGAGACCAAGCGCGTCATGCACGAGACCGCTGCGCTCGGCTCCGACTGGGACGACGAGGTCTGGCAGGTCAACAACCGCGCTGCAGGCCGGGTGATGCGTTCGGAGGACTTCCGCGAGGGCACCCGCGCCTTCGCCGAGAAGCGCGCACCCGAGTGGAAGGGCCGCTGATGGCTGAGGAGAACCTGGTTCCCGGCGTCGATCGCCTCGTCGTGGTCGGGGGTTCGCTGGGTGCCGTGCGCGTCGCCGAGGAAGCCCGTCGGCTGGGCTTCGAGGGATCGATCACGATCGTCGGCGACGAGCCGCACCCGCCGTATGACCGGCCGCCGCTGACCAAGGAGTTTCTCACCGTCGCCGACGAGCCCGAGCCCACCGAGCACCTTTCCGATCCGGACGCCCTGGGGATCACGCTGATGACCGGGACGACCGCGGCGTCGCTCGACACCCGCAACCGGCGAGTGAGAACGGACCGCGGCGACGTCGCCTACGACCGCCTGGTCATCGCCACCGGGGCCCAGCCCCGGCCGCTCGAAGTCCCGGGGGCGGACCTCGCCGGCGTGACAACCATCCGGTCGCTGGAGGACGCGCGAGCGGTGCGGTCAGCCCTCCAGCCCGGGCTCCGGGTCGTGGTCGTCGGTGCCGGCTTCATCGGTGGTGAGATCGCCTCGAGCGCCCGCGCGCGGGGCGCCGAGGTGACCCTCGTCGAGGCCGCACCGCTACCGCTTGTGGGGGCCGTCGGCTCGCTGGTCGCCGAGCGGCTCGCCTATCTTCATCGGCAGTACGACGTGGACCTGCTTCTCCGCACGAAAGTCCGTGCCGTCAGTGGCAGCAACGGTCACGTCGAGAAGGTTCGGCTCAACGACGGCACGGCCCTGTCGGCCGACCTGGTCATCGTGGGCATCGGCGTCGATCCGGCGACCGACTGGTTGCGCGGCTCGGGCGTCGCGGTCGGCGACGGCGTCGCCTGTTCGCCGTACCTCGAGAGCACGGTGCCGGGTGTCTACGCCGTCGGCGACGTCGCCCGGTGGGTCAACCCGTGGAACGGGCGCTCCTCCCGGCTCGAGCACTGGACGGCCACCACGGAGCAGGCAGCGTTCGTCGCTCGCAACGCCCTCACCGAGGACCGTGAACCGTGCGCGGTCATGCCCTACTTCTGGTCGGAATGGTACGGCCACAAGCTGCAGATGATCGGCGAGCCCGCCGACGAGGTCGAGCTGCTCGGTGACGGCGGTGCGACCGATCCGTTCCTCGCGCAGTACCGCTACGACGGTGATCTGGTCGGTGCGTTCGCTCTCGACCGCACCGGCCCGCTGATGAAGCTGCGGAACCCCGTGCGTAAGCGGCAGTCCTGGCAGGACATGTTGCGCGAGCCGGCGCCGGACACGCCCGCTCCCCGCTGAAGCCCGGTCCGGGCATTGCGCACACGTGTCTCCCGGGTAATCTTAAAGCATTAGATTAATGAGGAGGTAGGATTGTGGACCACGTCACCCCTGATGCGGCGGTCGACCGGGAGGCCCGGATCCGTCGAGCCCTGGACCACCTGCGCAACGACACCACCGACCAGTTCGAGAAGGTCGAGAGGTTCGAGGCATTCGAGTTCACCGACCCGAACCTGGCCGCGCGCGAGCGCGACCTGGTGTTCGGCAAGGTGCCGACGATCGTGGCGCACGGGTCGGAGATCGCCGAGCCGTACGAGTTCAAGACGCTGCGGCTACCGCGCAACAACGTCATCATCGTGCGCCAGAAGGACGGCGGCGTGAAGGCGCTCGTCAACCTGTGTCGTCACCGCGGCGCCCTCCTCGAAGGGGACGCCTGTGGCAAGCGCCGGCTCTTCTCCTGCCCCTACCACCGGTGGTCCTACGACATCGACGGTTCGCTCCGGACCATCACCAGGGACAACACCGTCGGCGACATCGACCCCGAGCAGACCGGCCTCGTCGAGCTTCCCTGCGAGGAGCGGCACGGCTTCATCTGGGTGGTCGACCGGGCCGGCGCGGAGATCGACGTCGCTGCGTGGCTCGGCCCGGAGATGGACGGGATCCTCGCCGGCTACGGGCTCGACGAGCTGCACTGCGTCAAGGCCGGCGCGTACCACGAGGAGGCCAACTGGAAGATCCTCCAGGACGCGTTCCTCGACGGGTACCACATCCAGTACGCCCACCCGAACACCGCTGCGAAGTACATCCACACGAACATCATGGTGTTCGAGGACTTCGAACGGCATTGCCGCTTCATCGCGCCACGCAAGAGCATCGACCGCTGGCTCGAGGAGGACCCGGGTGACCGCAGCCTCGTCGACGACGTCACCGAGACGCACTTCATCGGGCCCAACTCGACCTTCCTCAAGCAGCCCGACCACTTCCAGCTGCTGTCCTTCTGGCCGGACCCGGTGGCGCCCGAGAAGGGCATCATGGAGATGCGCCTCATCGTGCCGTCTGCCGAGGCCGCCGGAATGACGCAGGAGCGCTGGGACTACCTCTGGGACAAGAACTGGCAGATCCTCGAGGCGGTCCTCATCAACGAGGACTTCCCCGTGCTGCGCGACTCGCAGTGGGGGATGCGGAGCCGGGACGCGGCGCCTATGGTGCTCGGCCGCAACGAGGTGGCCAACCAGGTGTTCCGTCGGCTCCTCGGCCGGCTGCTCGCGGAGGCGGACCCGGCGTGATCGAGCTGGTCTGGTCCGACACTCTGGACGCGGCGGCGCAGTCCGCCATTGAGGAGATGCTGGCCACCGCCGTCGAGTACGACGCGGAAGCGGGCTTCTCCACGGCACGGCCGGCGTATCCGGCCACCGGTTCGCTGCACCACCTCGTCGTCACCATCGCCCCGGCCGGGCAGCGGGGGAGCAGTTCCCTCGATGCCCTGCCGGATGTTCCGCTGGTCGCCTACCTGCGGCTCGACGTGGTCGACGGGATCGGTCACGCCCAGTTCGTCGTCCGGCCGGAGTTCCGCTCGCACGGGATCGCGACCCTGATGGCGGAGCTGCTCGCCGAGCCCGGCGGGTGGTCGGCGGTTCCAGGCCTCCGCGAAGTGCGCACCTGGTCCCACGGGGGCCATCCGGCAGCCGACCGGATGGCACGCCGTTTCGGCGCCGGCGTCGAGCACGGCGTCTTCAAGACCCTGCGCCTGGTCGGTGGTTCCCGTCCTTACGAGGTCGACCGCGCCGACGTGCGGCTCGAGCCGGCGGCCGGACCGCCACCGTCCCTCGTGCCCGGTCACGAGGAGGCGATGGCGCCGTACGAGCTGGCGGTGCTGCACTCGGCCTCCGAGCTGCTGTCGGCCGACTCGATCAAGGGTGCTGTGCGCCTGGGCGTGGCTACCGAGGGAGCGACAACGAGCGCGGCGAGCATCGCGGTCGAGAACCCAGGCCTTCCCCGGGAGGCTCTCCGAGCTCTCCTCGGCCAGGCGCTGCTGGAAGTACAGGACCGCGGTGCCCGGGCAGCTCAGCTCTTCGTCGACGCGCTGGAGGACGACTTCGTGGGCGTGACGCGCGAGCTCGGGTTCGAGCACGACCAGACGGACTACCTCTACGCACTCTCCCTCTGACCGGGAGCGTCAAAGAAATGTGATCGCGGTCTCGCGAAGCCATTGACGGCATAAATCTAATCCAATAAGGTTTCGCAGTGACGGCGGTCACCCCTCCCCGCTGACGCACGACCCCCACAGGACCGGGGTTTCCTGCGATCTGGATCAGGAATGAGGACGAGCTCCATGCGCACTTTCAGCAACTTCATCGACGGACGCTGGGTCGAGGCCCCCGGTGTCCTCCCGGTCGACGACCCGTCGACCGGCGAGGTCTTCGGCCACGTTCCGGACTCGGACACCGAGGTCGTCGACGCGGCGGTCACCTCCGCGCGACGGGCGTTCGACGAAGGCCCCTGGGCGCGCTGGTCGGTGCGGGACCGTGCCGATGCGCTGCGACGCCTGGCGGCTGCTCTGGAGCAGAAATTCGACACCCTCGTCGACGACCTGATCGCCGACACTGGAGCGACGGCGCGGTTCTGCCCCATGCTCCAGGTCGGTGCGCCGATGGCTCACCTTCGCGACTTCGCCGAGATGGCGCACCTGCTCGAGGAACCCGAGTCCTTCCCGCTCCAGGCCAACCCCGGCCTCGGGCAGTGGGAGCTGCACCGGGAGCCCGTTGGTGTCGTGGGCGCCTTCACTCCCTACAACTTCCCGTTGTTCATGTGCGTGTGGAAGGTCGCGCCGGCACTGCTGGCGGGCAACACCGTCGTGCTCAAGCCCTCGCCACTGACGCCGGTCGGTCCGGACGCACTCGCGGCCGCGGCGATCGCTGCGGAGCTTCCGCCGGGTGTGCTCAACGTCGTCCACGGCGACCGGGTCGCCGGGGAGTCGCTGGTGGCACACCCGGGCGTCGACATGATCAGCTTCACCGGCAGCACCGCCGTCGGCACCAGGATCATGGCCGCGGCCGCGGCGACCGCCAAGGAGGTCGTCCTGGAGCTGGGTGGCAAGTCGCCGGCCATCGTGCTGCCGGACGCCGATGCCGAGCTGGCCGTCCGTGGGACGGTGTTCAGCAGCATGATGCACGCGGGCCAGGCGTGTGTGGCCACCACCCGGATGCTGGTTCCCGACACCCGGTACGACGAGTTCGTCGACCTTCTCGCCGAGCGGGCCGGCGCACTGCAGCTGGGCCCCGCGAACGAGTTCACGACCGACGTCGGGCCGGTCATCTCCGCCGCGGCCCGCACCCGCATCGAGAAGATCGTCGCCGCCTCGATCGAGCAGGGCGGCCGGGCCATCGTCGGCGGCCAACCCCCCGCAGGGGTGCCCGACGGTGGCTACTACGTCAGCCCGACCGTCATCGCCGACATCGACAACTCCAACCCCGCGGCGGCGGAGGAGATCTTCGGTCCGGTCCTGTCGGTCATCCGCTACTCCGACGTGGAGGACGCGATCCGAATCGCCAACGACACGCCCTACGGCCTGGCTGCTGCGGTGTGGGGAGCCGACCTCGTGCGGGCGCGTGAGGTCGCGCTGCGGGTGCGCGGCGGTCTCACCTGGATCAACGACGTCGCCCAGGCGGACGTGATGCGAACGCCCCTCGCCGGCAAGGGCATGAGCGGCGTGGGTCAGGAGAACGGCCGGGACGGTCTCTTCGCCTACACCAACACGAGGAGCTTGTTCACGGCTCTGGACACCAACCTCGACGTCCGTGCGTACGGCGTCGTCGGCAGCGAGTGGGAGTGACGTCATGAGCGACAGCAAGACCGCGAGCATCGACCACGACGCCTGCAAGGGCCACGGGCGTTGCTACATGACCGCGCCCGATGTGTTCGACAGCGACGACGACGGGTTCCCCGTCGTGATCGGACAGGCGTCTGCGGCGGGAGCGCTCGCTGAGCTCGAGCGCGCTGTCAACAACTGCCCCGAGCGGGCCATCACCGTCGTCGCGACCGCGTAGTCGCCTGCACCCATCGAAAGGATCGACCATGTCCGAGCTCAAGGACGCCGAGAGCGCCGAGATCAGCTACGACTTCGACATCCACTCGCCCGAGATCGCCGACACGGTGTACGACGTGTACGCCGAGATGCGTGAGAAGTGCCCGGTCGCGCACAGCCCCCGCTACGGCGGCCACTGGGTCGCCACGAAGTACGACGCGATCCACGAGGTGCTGCGCAACCCGACGGTGTTCTCGAGCGAGTCGGTGAACGTGCCGGGCACGATCGGCCAGGACGGACCGATGATCCCGATCGAGGTGGATCCGCCGGACCACCAGATCTACCGCAAGCTCATCAACCCGCTGTTCTCCCCCAAGCGGATGGCCGACCTCGAGCCCCGCATCCGCGAGATCACCAACGAGCTGATCGACGAGATGCTCGAGCACGACCGCGTCGACTTCATCGACGCCTTCGCGCGGGCACTGCCGAGCAAGGTGTTCCTGGCCCTGATGGGCTGGAACCTCGACGACTCCGAGAAGTTCAACCACTGGGCCGACACCATCGTGCTCGGCGAGCCGGGTGCCGACGAAGAGCGGGCCACCGAGGTCCGGACGGCGGCCGCGATGGAGGTCTATGCCTACTTCGCCGAGATGATCGACGAGCGAGCCGACGGCGGCGACGCCGACGACATCACCCAGATCCTGATCAACGGCAAGTTCGAGGACCGCGATCTCACCCAGTTCGAGGTGCTCAACATCCTGTTCCTCTTCCTCATCGGCGGCCTGCACACCGTCCAGGGGCAGCTGGCCCACACCGTGATCTACATGGCGGAGCACCCAGAGGTCCGGAAGCAGCTGGTCGAGGACCTCTCGCTCGTCCCCACCGCGGTGGAGGAGATGCTCCGCTGGGAGTCGGCCGTCTGCCCCGCTCGGGTCGTGAAGGAGGACTACGTCCTCGACGGAGTTCAGCTGCGTGCCGGCGACAAGATCCTGATCCCCTTCGCCTCGGCCAACCACGACCCGGACCAGTTCGCCGACCCGGACACCGTCGATCTCACGCGGGACCCCAATCCCCACATCGCCTTCGGCGGCGGCAACCACCGCTGCGTGGGATCACACCTCGCTCGCCTCGAGCTCCGGATCGCGTTCGAGGAGCTGCATCGGCGCATCCCGGAGTACCGCCTCGACCCTGACAACCCGCCGGTCCGGCATCTCAGCCAGGTCAAGGGTGTCCTCACGCTTCCGCTCATCATCGGCGAGTCGATCTGACCTGCCACCCATCCGCACCACCCGTATCGCAAAGGAGACACAGATGGCAGTCAAGCTCGGAACGGTCGAGTTCTACGAGGCCATGGGCGAGGCCCTCAACAACGACCCCGTGTGGGCCGACAAGGGCAAGAACATCGACTTCGACATGGCCTACAAGTACGAGGCGCCGGTCGAGGGGCAGTTCTTCGTCAGCTTCGACAAGGGGAAGGTCGTCGCGGTCCGCAATGCCACGCAGGAGGACCTGGACAGCGCCGACTTCATGATCAGCGGCAGCAGCGACGTCTGGCGCGGCTGTTTCGACGGAAGCATCAACCCCACGGTCGCGATGACCCGCGGCAAGCTCCGCGTGCGCGGCAAGATGGCGCAGATGCTCAAGAACATGCCGGCGTTCATGTACATCCAGGAGACCATGGGCAAGATCGAGTTCGAGTGACTCCCTGCCCTCGGATGCTCAGCCGCTGCCCCGGCTGAAGCAGGTGCGTCTGGCACCCGGTCCCCCTGTCGGCGTCGTCGACAGGGGGATTGCGCATTGTATGGGAAATAGCCAGAAACCGAAGACCGTTAGGTATTGACATGCGTCACACCCCATCAGAGACTAATGGCAATAGGTAAACCGGATGCGGCGGCTGCCGCAGAGAGGGCGGTCACCATGGTCAAGTCCCGTGCCGCAGTCCTGTTCGATGCTCCCGGCAAGTGGGAGATCATCGACGTGGAGGTCGACGACCCGAAGGACTTCGAGGTGCTCGTGCGGTACGAGCACGCCGGCCTCTGTCACTCCGACGACCACTACGCCAAGGGCGACGTGCCCGCGCTGGCCTACCCCTTCTGCGGTGGGCACGAGGGCGCCGGCGTGGTCGAGAAGGTCGGGCCCGGCGTCCGCGACCTGCAGGTCGGCGACCACGTGGTCGCGGCCTTCATCCCGGGCTGCGGTCGCTGCACGTGGTGCGCCCGCGGAATGCAGAACCTCTGCGACAACGGCGCCTACATGATGCTCGGGACCCAGCTCGACAGCACCTTCCGCCTGCACACCGAGGATGGGACCGACGTCGGGCAGTGCTCGCTGGTCTCGACGTTCTCGGAGTACTCCGTCCTCCCGGAGTGGGGTGCCATCAAGATCGACAAGGACATCCCGCTCTCGGTCGCGGCCCTGGTCGGGTGCGGCGTGCCGACCGGCTGGGGTTCGGCCGTCAACGCAGCCGAGGTCCGGCCAGGCCACGTCGTGATCGTGATGGGCATCGGCGGCATCGGCATCAACGCCGTCCAGGGCGCGAAGTTCGCGGGCGCGTCCCGGATCATCGCCGTCGACCCCGCTCCCTTCCACCGCGAGAAGGCGCTCGAGCTCGGCGCGACGGACGCGTTCGAGAACATGCAGCAGGCGACGGACCTTGCCCAGTCGCTGACCAACGGACAGGGCGCCGACTCCGCCATCGTGACCGTCGGTGTCGTCACCGGCGAGCACGTGGCGGAGGCCTTCGCGTCCATCCGCAAGGCCGGCACCGTCGTGCTCACGAGCATGGGCAACGTCGTCGAGTACGGCATCCCGGTGAGCCTCTTCGAGCTCGCGATGTACCAGAAGCGCATCCAGGGCTCGCTCTTCGGGATGATGCAGCCGACCCGTGCTGTCGAGGACCTCCTGCGTCTGTACCGGGAGGGACACCT
This sequence comes from Nocardioides proteolyticus, assembly GCF_051280635.3. Lineage (NCBI taxonomy): Bacteria > Bacillati > Actinomycetota > Actinomycetes > Propionibacteriales > Nocardioidaceae > Nocardioides > Nocardioides proteolyticus. The sequence continues at coordinate 73,708 of NZ_JBNBPO030000004.1, forward strand.
CAAGCTGGAGGAGCTCGTCACGCGGCGCTACTCCCTGGACGAGATCAACCAGGGCTACGACGACATGCACGCCGGCATCAACCTTCGCGGTGTCATCGACTTCTGACGCGGCCGGGTCCGGGAAATATCTAATGATTTGAGGATTAGGCGCGTAACCGGGGGTACTCGGCGGCCGTTGGGCTTGTGACCACGACCACAGAGTCGGGTCCGTGTCTCGGGGCCTGTCTCCTCGACGTCCTAACAGGTGAGCAGATGAGCATGGAAGCAAGTGCAGCCCGTCGGGTGAGGCCCGTGGGCCCCTATGACGGGAGGGGTAGCCGATTCGTCGGTCGCCTGCCGTCGTACCTCCGGGGACCGGTGGCCGAGGCCGGCGGCATGGCCCAGCTGCTGGGCCGGATCCTCGCGAGCGCCATCACGCAGCCGCGCGGCTACTGGGGTGCGGTCGTCGAGGACATGCACGCGACCATCAAGCGGGCGTGGGTCCCGATCGTCTTCGCCCTGTTCGGCTTCCTGATCTTCATGTCGATCCTCACGGTCCAGTTCTTCGACATGGCGGGCGCCAACCAGCTGTTCGGTCCGCTGCTGCTCCTGCAGAGCATGCGGACGTTCACGATCTGGATCGACTCGATGGTCGTCGCGGGCGTGATCGGGACGGCCCTGACGTCCGACGTCGGAGCCCGGAAGGTGCGGGAGGAGATCGACGCGATGATGGTGATGGGCATCGACCCCGTGCGCGACCTGGCAGTTCCGCGGGTCCTGTCGATCACGTTCATCACGACCCTCCTGGCCGTGCCGTCGCTGCTCGTCACCATCGTGTCGATGAACATCGGTGGGCTCTACGTCGCCTCGATGCCGAGCGCTCACTTCTACTCGAACCTCTTCGCCAACGTCTCACCCGGTTCGATCGTCGCGGTCGTCGTCCAGAGCTTCCTGATTGGGCTCCTGATCGGCACCGTGTGCTGCTACAAGGGCTTCACAGCCTCCGGCGGAGCCATCGGCCTGGGGCGCAGTGTCAACCAGGCCGTCGTCATCGCCTTCCTCGCCGTCTGGGTCCTCCAGCTCGCTTTCAACGCGCTGCTCCTGGGCCTCTTCCCGAACCTGGGGGCCTTCCGATGACCAATCTCCAGGAACGTCCGGACGCCGCGCCGGCGCCAGATCCGAAGGTGGCACCGCCCGTACGCACGCCGGGCGAGGAGCGGCTGGAAAGCGTCGGCAGCTTCGTCCAGTTCATCGTCCAGGTCTTCCGGGAGATGCCGACCGCTGTGAGGCTCTACCCCGCCGAGATCGTGCACCACTGCGGGGCGCAGCTGCGCCAGAACTTCCTGGTCGCGATCTTCATGCTGTTCATGATGGGCGCCGTCATGGGACTCACGGCGAACTTCCTCTTCGCCAGCATCGGCATCGACAGCCTGATCGCCGCAGTCAACTCCGTAGCCGGCCTCCGAGGCATGTGCCAGGTCGTGTTCGGCTGGATCATCGCGGCCAAGCTCGGCTGCGGCATCGTCGCCGAGCTGGGCGCCATGCGGATCAGCGAAGAGATCGACGCCCTCGAGGTGATGGGAATCCGTTCGGTCCCCTACCTCGCCAGCACCCGCGTCATCGCAGCGGGCATCACCATGCCGCTGCTGTTCGTGGTCGGCCTCCTGGTGAACTTCGGCGCCGGGTGGCTCTTCAACGTGGAACTGCTCAACACCGTGTCGTCCGGTGGATTCGAGTACTTCCTCTACCTGTTCCAGAACGGCAAGGACTTCGCGATCGCGATGGCCTGGGCCCTGGTCCTCGGCGTGATGATCGTCGTCGTCGCCTGCTACTTCGGCTACACCGCCTCCGGTGGCCCGGTCGGCGTCGGTCGCGCCACCGCCCAGTCGATGCTGGTCAACCTCGTCCTGGTGAGCATCGTCGGCATGGTGCTCGTCCAGCTGTTCTACGGCAACTCGCCCAACGCTCCCATCGGCAACTGACGTCAGCCACTGCAGGAAACGAGCTCAGATGACCCTCACCACCGAACGGCCCGGCCTCCCGCTGCCCGCCGCCGCACGACCCGCGCACCACACCGTCGAGGTCAGCGACGTCCACAAGAGCTTCGGCTCCTCGGACATCCTCAAAGGGATCTCCGTCAACTTTCGCGACGACGCCATCACGACGGTCCTCGGTCCTTCCGGCACCGGCAAGTCGGTTCTGCTGAAGCACATCGTCGGTCTCCTCGAACCTGATCAGGGGGAGGTGCGCGTCTTCGGTGAGAACATCTGGCAGGTCTCCGAAGCCAGGCGCTACGAGCTGCGGACCCGGTTCGGTGTCCTCTTCCAGGACGGCGCTCTCTTCGGGTCGATGAACATCTATGACAACGTCGCGTTCCCGCTGCGCAAGCACACCGACAAGTCCGAGGACGAGATCCACGACATCGTCATGGACCGCCTCCGTGAGGTGGGCCTCGAGCAGGCGATCAAGAAGGCGCCGAACGAGATCTCCGGCGGGATGCGCAAGCGCGCCGGCTTCGCGCGGGCCCTGGTAATGAAGCCGGATGTCGTCCTGTTCGACGAGCCGGACTCCGGGCTCGATCCCGTACGCACCAAGCTGCTCTCCCAGCTGATCGCCGAGGTCCACGCCGAGCACGGCGGGACCTACATCGTCATCACCCACGACATCCCGACAGCGCGCACGGTCAGCGACGACGTGGCGGTCATCTGGAAGGGCAAGGTCGTGCACTACGGGGAGGCCGACGGTGCCTTCGCGTCCGACGACCCGTTCGTGCGGCAGTTCCTCGCAGGCGAGGCCGACGGTCCGCTGGGGATGGACTGACGTGATGGTGGCTCCCCTGCTCCGACCGATCCGACTGGCCGCGCTCGCCGCCGTCTTGGCCCTCGTCGTCGTCGCCCTGAAGCTGGCCGGGTCCGACCCCTATCGCCTGCAGGTCGTCACCCCGGCGGCTGACCAGACCTTCGTCGGTGCCCGCGTCCTCCTCTCCGGTGAGCGCGTGGGCGAGATCTCCGAGGTCGGAGTCCGGGACGGCAAGGCGGTCCTGACCGTCGAGGTCGACGACGACCACGCCCCGCTGCCCGCCGGCACCACCGCCCGCATCAAGTGGGAGTCGGTCCTCGGTGCCCGCGTCGTCGAGCTGACCGCCGGCAGGGACGGCAACGAGGACCTGCCGAGCGGCCACCTGCTGGCCGTCAGCGAGAACGTCGAGGTCGACGACCTGCTGGCGATGCTCGACGCCCCCACCCGGAGGAAGATCAAGGCCCTCCTCGGCCAGCTGCGCGCCACGCTGGAGGGCAACGAGGGCGACCTGAACAAGACCCTCCAGGAGGCGGGCCCGACGATCCAGGCGCTCGGTGAGGTCCTTCGCGCGGTGGGCCGCGACGGCGCCGCGATCAAGAAGATCGTCACCCAGCTGAGCCAGGTGGCCGACACCGTCGCGTCGCGGGACGACCGCCTCTCGTCGAGCGTCCGCGACCTCAACGCGATGCTGGTCGCCGTCGCCCAGAAGCAGGGCGACCTAAGCCGGACGCTGAAGCGGCTGCCGCAGACGATCGACACCGCGACGCAGACGCTCGGCAACGTAGCGGGGCCGGTCGACTCGGCCCGCGCGCTGTTGCGGGGGCTCAAGCCGTCGACCTCGCAGCTGCCCGGGATCACCAAGGATCTGGGACCGGTGCTCGCCAGCGCCCGTCCGGCCCTCGCAGAGGTCCCGCCGACGCTCGAGTACGCCGACCAGCTACTCGCCCGGACGCCCGCACTGGCCTCCAGTCTTCGTGAACTGCTGCCCGACCTGGACAGCGCTCTGGAGCAGGCCAACCCGATGGTTGCCTTCCTTCGGCCCTACACGCCGGAGCTTGCCGGCTGGCTCAGCAACTGGGTCGGCATCTTCGGCAGTCAGAACGCCAAGGGCAACTACGCCCGAGCGCTCATCACGGCGTCCGCGTCCAGCCTCGACGACGTCCTGCCCGGCGTTCCGCCCGGCCAGCAGCAGGACGCCAGGCCCGCCCCAGGCTCGATCGCCAAGCAGCCGTGGACCGACGCGAACGGAGATGCGATCCAGTGAACGCCTTCGCTTCCATGGGAAACCGGGTGCGCGTCGCCGTACTCGTGGCACTCGTGCTGCTCGCCGCTGCGATCAGCACGGCAGCCGGAGACAACGAGGACAGCAAGGAGGTCGTCGGATACTTCGAGGACGTCAGCCCGCTCGAGGAGGGTGCTGAGATCCGCGCCGCCGGGGTCAAGGTTGGCGAGGTGCAGTCCATCGAGCTGGAGGACGGTCGCGCACGCGTCGTCTTGGACGTCGACTCAGCGGTCTTCCCGATCCATCGTGACGCCCGGCTGTCGATCCGGCCCATCAACCTGCTGGGTGAGAACTTCATCGAACTCGATCCCGGATCCGCCGACGCGCCCGCACTCGAGGGGGCGATCCCGATCGAGCAGACCGGCAGCATCGTGACCCTGCAGGGGGTACTGGACACCGTCGACGACCCGACCAGCACGGCCCTTGCCGCGCTGGTGAGCGAGCTCGGCGCCGGGTTCGACGGCAACGGCGAGGAGATGGCCGCCGCGATCAGGGCACTCGCTCCCGCCATGCAGAACGTCGACCGCCTCGGCGACGTCCTCCGGGCCCAGAACAAGGTGCTCGCCGAGCTCCTCGAGAGTGCCGACCCCATGGCAACGGCGGTCTCGGGTGCCGAGGGCGAGCGGCTTGACGCCCTCGTCCAGCAGACCCGCAACCTCCTCGTCGCCCTCGGGAGCGAGCAGCAGGGCATCCGCGACACCATCGCGGAGCTCCCCGGCACACTCAGGGAGGCGCGCACGACGTTGACCGCCCTGGAGCGCGTCGCCGACGCGACGGCGCCCACGTTGAAAGCGGCACGACCGGTCACCGACGATCTCGAGCAGATCGCCAAGGAGATCCAGGCCTTCACCGTCTACGCCACCCCGGCCTTCGCCTCGTTCAACGGAGTCTTCGCCGAGGCCGAGAAGCTCATCGACCGTGCCGCGCCGCTCGTCAAGGCGCTGCGGAAGTCGGGGCCGGAGATCGAGGGCGTTGCCGCGGGACTCGTCCCCGCCGGCGACCAGCTGCTCGACAAGCACCTGGGCGACCTAATGGCCTTCGTGCGCAAATGGGCACTCAGCACCAACGGCAGAGACGCGGTCAGTCACTACTTCCGTGGCGTCTTCCACGTCACGCCGGCCAGCCTGCAGGCACTGGTCGAGGGGGCGCCGATCTTCCCGAGCGGCGGCGACACCCCGGACGCGCCCGCCAGGGCAAACGACGGTCCGGCTGCACCGGAGGACCTGACCGGCGCCATCGACCAGGTGACCGCGCTGCTGGGGGAGGACGGAGTCCTCGACCTCTGCGCGATCCTCGTGACCGATCCGGAGTGCAAGAAGAAGGCCGAGGAGCCGGCGTCAGAGAAGACCGCCGACGACCCGAAGCCGCAGCCGGACGACGCGGATCCGACGAGCGCGACGGGGCTGAATCTCGACCAAGAGGTCAACCTGCTCGACCAACTGCTGGGAGGACTGGTCAAGTGAACCGCGGAGCGCATCGCGACGACGTTCGCAAGTGGATGATCGGTGTCGTTACCGTAGCGGTCGGCCTGGTCATCGCCTACGTCGGCATCACCGTCCAGGGCGGCGGCAAGCTGCCGCTCAAGAGCTACACCGAGGTCCAGGCCGACTTCAGCTCGGTCGGCACCCTCAAGCCCCAGCAGAAGGTCACCGTCAAGGGCGTCCGCGTCGGCCTCGTCTCCGACATCGAGTACGTCGACCGGGTCGCCCGGGTGACGCTTCGGCTCGAGGGCGACTACGAGATCTACGAAGACGCGACTGCCCGGATCGGCAACGAGTCCGCACTCGGCAAGAAGTACGTCGACTTCGACCCCGGTTCCCCGGAGTCCGGTGAGCTCGGCTCTCGGCCCATCGCCGTTGAAAACACCCAGAGCGCCTCGTCCCTCGACGACGTCCTCGCGAGCTTCGACGCGCCGGCTCGCGAAGGACTTCGGACCGGCCTCCGTGAGCTCGGCGGCGGATTCCTCGGACACGGCGAGGACCTGCGCGACGTTGCTCAGGTCTCGCCCCACCTGCTCAGGGACGCCCGCTCCGTCACCGGCACCCTGGCCGCTCCCCGCACGAACCTCGACGACCTGCTCGTCAACGCCAACGCCCTCGCCGGGCAGTTCGAAGGCGAGAGCAACCGTCTGGCCCAGCTCATGGAAGAGGGCACCGTCACGATGTTGGCGCTCAACGTCGACGGGAGCGCGCCGCTCCGAGAGACCGTCCACGAGCTGCCGGGCGTCCTCCGCACAGCACGCAAGGGCCTTACGGAGATCAACGCCCCGCTGTTGCGGACCGCCTCGGCCGTCGAGGAGCTCGAGCCGGGCGTCCGCCACCTGGTCAGGGCGACCCCCGACCTGCGTGGATTCCTCACCGAGTCCCCGCCGGTGGCCCGCACGGTGATCCGCTTCACCAAGGGTGCGGAGCCCGCGCTGAAGACGCTCAACCCCGCCGTGCGCGACCTCGCGCCAGTCGTCGAGCGGACGAGCCGCACCTTCTCGGTCGGAGACCGCCTCGTCGCAACGCTCCTGCCGTACTGGCCGGACGCCGGGCGACTGTTCTCCCACCACGACCTGCTCAGCGGCCGCTTCACGCCGGACCGGCACTACTTCAGCGCGATGCTCAACTTCCCCGGCGTACACAACGTGAGCGTGGTCGACCCCCTCGCAGACGTCGATCCCTACCCCGGACCCGGCAACGCGTTCGACAACGAGGAGTGACCAGGATGGCTGTCTCCGTGGGAAGCAGGCTCCTTCCCGGCCTGTCGCATCGGGCCCGTGCGGGAGCGGTGTTCGTGATCGTCGTCGCCCTGCTGCTGATCGGTCTCGCGTTCAAGAACCAGATCCGGATGGCGTTCATGGGTGGCGAGACCGTCACCGCCGAGTTCGACGGCAACTACGGCCTCCGGGCCGGCCTGAGCAAGGTCAAGGTCGCCGGCTTGAAGGTCGGCCTCGTCACCGACGTGGAGTACGAGGGCGACAAGGCGATCGTCACCATGAAGGTCGACGAGGACGCGGTGCAGGCGCTGGGGTCCGAGCCCTCCGCCAAGGTCACGCCGCTCACGCTGCTCGGCGGACAGTACAGCGTCGAGCTGCTTCCGGGCGGCGACGGCGAGTACGACGGCGACGTGATCTCGCTCGACCGCACCAGCACCCCGGTCGAGCTCGACCAGGTCCTCGCGGCGCTGCCGAGGGACACGCGCAAGGCCACCCAGGGGGTGGTCGGCAACCTGTCCGAGACGCTCGAGCACGGGGGTCGCCGGGGCCTGGAGGACGTCCTGGACGCCGGCCCCCAGGTGCTGCCAGACGCGGGCACCGCGCTCGAGGCGGCCCAGGGCAACCGCCCCGGTCGCGACCTGGCCGACGTCGTGACCGGGTTCCAGGGCTTCGCCGAGACCCTGGCGGAGCGCCGGGTCCAGCTCACGCCGATCCTCGAGGACCTGTCCACGACGTCCGCGGTCCTGGGGAGCCACCGGGACGAGCTTGCCACCACCGTCGACCGACTGCCGGAGACGCTCGACGCCGCTGACGACGGGCTTGACCAGCTGGACGGCACGCTCACGAACCTCGACCGGTCGACGGAGAAGCTGATGCCGACCGTCCGCGAGCTGGAGCCGTTGCTCAACACCCTCGGCCCGACGCTGAAGGACGCGCGCCCCGTCGTGGCGGACCTTCCGCCGCTGCTTCGTGACGCACGTGCCACGGTCAGTCGGCTGGTGCCGCTCGTCGACAACGCCCAGGTCGTCGTGGACCACGTCCGCGGTCCGGTGATCGAGCGCGTCGACGGCCCGATCCTCGACAAGCTCGGCAAGACCTGGCACGGGGCACCCGACGGTCCGTACAAGCACAGCGGTGGCGGCGTCCAGGCCGAGAACAAGTTCTACCAGGAGATCGCCTACATGATCACCAACCTCGACCGGTCCTCGATGACGCAGGACCCCCAGGGCAGCCTGCTGAACTTCCAGGCAGGCGTCGGGACCTCGACGTTGCAGCCGATCGGTCTGGATGAGGCCCTGGCGAACCTCCTCCCGCAGCTGCGAGGTGACTACTGATGAAGCGCTCCCTTGCCACCGTCGGCCAGCGGATCAAGAGCACGCCGGGACTGCTGCGCGACACCTCGACCCTCGTGGTCAGCCTCGTCCTGGGCGTGATCTGTGCGGCCTACATCCTCAGCCACCAGAGCTGGCAGGCGCCCTGGACGGACGAATTCACCTTCTCCGCCGAGTTCGATCGTGCTCCCGCGGTTCGGCCGGAATCGCTCCAGGAGGTCCGGATCGCGGGCGTCCAGGTCGGCCGGATCACCGAGGCGAAGCCGACCGACCGTGGCCTGGCGAAGATCACGATGTCGATCGAGCCGGACCAGGAGATCTACCGGAACGCGCGCGTCGTGATCCGGACGAAGTCGCCGCTCAACGTCATGTACGTCACTGTCGATCCCGGTGACGCGTCCGCCGGCAAGCTCCCGGAGGACGCCGTGATCCCGGTCAGCCAGACCGACCAGGCAGTCCAGCCCAACGAGGTGCTCGACAAGCTCGATGAGCGCGCTCGCGCGGGTCTCACCTCGCTGCTGAACGAGAGCGACGTCGCGCTCGCCGCCGGTCCGGTCAACCTGGGCGACGGCCTGCAGAGCACCGGCGGCGCGATGCGCTCCTGGCAGCCCGTCCTCGACGAGATCGCCCTGCGTCGCGAGCACCTCGGCAACCTGGTCAGCGCGCTGGCCGGGATCGCCAACGCGGTCGGCAAGGACGACCAGCGGATGGCCGACCTCACGCAGGCCGCGCAGCAGACTCTCGGGGCGCTGGCAGCGCGGGACGACAAGCTGGCCGCGGCACTCAAGCAGCTGCCCGGGTTCGCGACCGAGGTGAAGGACTCGATGAAGAGCGTCGAGAAGCTGGCCAACCAGCTCGACCCGACGCTGCGCAACCTCAGCTCGGCGTCGGAGGAGCTGCCGAAGTCGCTCAAGGACCTGCGCGGCACGGTCAAGGCCATCCGGAAGTTCGTCAATGGCGCCGATCCCGTCCTGGACAAGGCGCGCCCGGTCCTGGCAGACCTGCGCCCGCTGGCGGCGAACCTCGACAACGCCCTGGGCCACCTCCGCCCGGTGACGGCGACCCTGCCGTCGGCCACGAAGCGAATCGTGCCCTGGATGGAGGACCTCGCGGCCTTCGTCTACCAGACCTCGTCGTCGTTCAGCCTGTACGACGCGAACGGTGGCCTGGGCCGCGCGAACGTCAACGTCGATCTCACCAACCCGCTCGGAGGTCTCAAGGACATGGGCGTCGAGGAGGCCGGACAGTGAGCACGCAGGAGCAGCGTCGGTGGGTTCCGCTCGGGACCGTCCTCGGCATGGTCGCACTCTTCGTCGTCGGGTTCGCGTACCTCTGGACCAGCTCAGGTGGGTCGTTCCCGGGCGACGACGGTTACGAGATCAGTTTCCGGACCGACGACATCAAGAACACCCAATCGGCCGGCGAGGTCCGGATCGCAGGGGTGAAGGTCGGCACCGTCGTCGGGCAGCGGGTCGAGGGCGAGGTCGCCGAGGTGCGGCTCAAGCTCGACCCCGAGGTGGCTCCGCTGCACGAGGGCGCCACGGTCCGGGTCGGGGTGAAGTCGATCATCGGCCAGTCCTTCGTCGAGATCGAGGACGGCAAGGGGGAGAAGCTGGAGGAAGGGGCCGTCCTCGAGGGTGACGCCGTGATCCCGGCCGTCGACGTCGACGAGGTCTTCGCGACCTTCGACAAGAAGACCCAACGCGACCTCAGCGACACGCTCGGCTCGCTCGGCATCAGCACCAAGGGCCGCAGTGAGGAGCTCTCCCAGCTGCTCGCCGGTCTGGGCGACATCGGCCGCGAGGGCTACACGGTCATAGACGCGGTCGAGGCGCAGAACAAGGACCTGGCTCTGCTGGTCGACGACGCCAACACGATCATGGCTGCACTCAACACGGGCCGAGCGGATCTCGCCTCACTGGTCGAGAACGCGCAGAAGCTGACCAGCGTGACGGCACGGCAGGAAGGCGACCTCGCCGCAACCGTACGGAAGCTCCCGGCGCTCGTACGGTCGGCGGGCAGCGCCACGGGTACGCTCAGCGGACTCGCCACCGACCTGCGACCGGTCGCGAGAGATCTCGACGTGGCGGCGCCCGGCCTGTCACGGGCACTCGTCGACCTGCCGTCGGTCACGCGCGACCTCCGCGTGCTGCTCGACCCGATGAACCGCTCCTTGGGACGGGCCCCGAAGACGCTCAACCAGGTGCCGGCCCTCTCGCGCCAGCTGTCGGGGATCGCGCCTGAGCTCGACGTCCTGTTGGCCGACCTCAACCCGATGCTCGCCTACCTGGAGCCGTACGGGGTCGACATCGGCTCCTTCTTCGGCAACTTCGGCGCCAGCTTCGACGGCCGGGTGGAGAACGGTGTCCGTCCGGTCCGCCTCACCCCGGTCTTCAGTGAGTACAGCCTGCGCAACATCCCGATCGACCTGCAGCAGATCAACCCGCTGCACTGGAACAACCCCTACCCGGCACCTGGCCAGGCCGGCGACCCGGCGAAGTACGAGGGAACCTATCCGCGAGTGGAGCGGGAGAAGTAGTGGAACGGCGGACCCGAGAGCGGGCCGGGGGCATCCTCGCACTCATCCTCGTCGCCGTGGCGATCGTGGGCGGGCTCGCCCAGGTGCGGATCGACACCGGAATCGGGTCCTTCGTCCCTCACGGCGACGACTCCTACGACCAGCTGACGCAGCGGGACGAGCAGTTCGGGGCCGACCCCGTGGTCGTCCTACTGAAGGGCCGCGCCCGGAACGGGCTGGTCTTGGACCAGGAGCAGTTGCAGAAGCTGGTCGCCCTCGAAGGGCGACTCTCGGCGATCAAGGACGTCGCCGTGGTCTACGGGCCGGGCACGGTGCTCAACCAGTCCGCGATCGCGATCCGCAACGTACTGCTCCAGGTGAGTGGCCGTCGGGACGCCCTCGCGAACGCCGCCCAGCAGACCGCCAGGGACCGCGGCCTCACCCGGTCCCAGACGACCTCCTTCGTCGAGAAGCAGCTCGCCCGCTTCGACAGGCGGTACGGCGCCCTGTTCGTGCAGGCGCTGCCGATGGGCCTGCCGAGCCTGCGGAACCAGCAGTTCGTGGCGGCGTCCCTGCTGGGGCCGGACGGCGAGCCTCGTCCGGAGTGGAGGTTCCTCCTGCCGACAGCACGCTCGGCGACGATCCTGGTCCGGCCGCGGGACCACCTCGACCAAGCGGCGACCGACGCTGTCGTGGCCGAGGTGCGCCGGACGGTCGGCGACGCGGGCCTCGACGTCGATCCGCCGGTGATCACGGGTGTCCCGGTGCTGACGTCGGCGGTGGCTGACCGCGCGACCACGGAAGCCCCGCTGCTGGGCGGCATCGCCGTCGCCGTCGTCGCCGGTATCTTCTTCCTCGTCCCCTGGAGCCGCCGACGGCGAGACCGGCTGCGCCCGTTGCTCGCAGCGGTGCTCGGCACCGCGACCACCCTCGCGGTGATGGGCTGGCTCGACCGACCCCTCTCGCTCGGCGTCGTGGCCTTCCTGCCGATCGTGCTCGGGATCGGGTCGGACTTTCCGCTGTACCTGTCCCAACCGGCGCGACGTCGGCGCGTCCTCGCGGCCGCGGCCGGCGCGATGTTCGCCTTCGCCGCGCTCGCGATCTCACCCCTTCCCTTCGTGCGCGAGTTCGGCCTCGCCATCGCCTGTGCTGTCGCGCTGACCTTCGCCTGGGCAGTGGTGCTCCGGTCGAAACTCCCCGAGGTCGAGCCGGTCGAGCCGCGGCCGGCCCCCCGGGTGCCTCGTGACGCCGCGCGGCGGCTCGCCGCGATCGCTGTGCTCCCGGCGGTCGTCGGCTGGGTCCTGCTGCCGGGGCTGTCGCTGGAGTCCCGGCCCGAGCAGCTGGCGAAGGGACTGCCGGAGCTCGCCGACGTCGACCGTGCCGAGGAGGCGCTCGGGTTCTCGACCGAGATCAGCGTCGTCGTACGCGGTGAGAACGTGCTCACCCCCGAGGTCCTCGCCTGGTCGCAGAAGGTGGAGGACCGGATCGTCGCGGCCCACGGCGACCGGGTGCGCCCCGTGCTCACCGTGCCGCGCCTGCTCAAGTTCCTCGGTGAGTCCGCCACGCCGACGCAGGTGGTCGCTGGCTCGGAGCTGCTGCCGCCGTACCTCGTCAGCGCGGTCATCGGCGGAGGCGGTGACGTCGCGGTCTCGACCTACGGGCTGGACATCGACGACGTCGCGGCCCAGCAGCGCCTGATCGAGGACATCAGGGAGGACCTGCCCGCCCCTCCGGAGGGATTCGACGTCACCGTCGTCGGCCTGCCGGTCGTCGCCGCAGGCGGCCTGGAAGCCATGTCGACCGGCCGGTTCGTGATCACAGCGGTGAGCGTCGCCGTCGCCGCCGTCGCCGTCGGGTTCCTCCTCGGTGACCGCAGGCTGGCGGCGATGGTCGCGGCCGTCTCGGCGCTCGCGTCCGGCTGGCTCTACCTCGGGCTCCACCTCGCAGGGGCCGAGCTGAACCCCTTGACACTCGCGGCCGGGGCGCTGGTCACGGTCGTCGCCTGCGAGTTCACCGTCATGCTCGGCGGCGCCGGCCGCCAGCGTTGGCTGGGCCGCAGCGTGCTGCTGGCCGCCACGGCTGGCACCGCCGGCTACCTCTGCCTGGCCTGGTCCGAGCTGGCGGTCCTCCGATCCTTCGGCCTGCTGCTGGCCGCGGGCGTGGCAGCGACGTACGTTGCCGCGCAGCTGGTCGTGGCCGCCACCGGCCGCGACGAGAGTCACCTCCCCGATGTCGAGCGCGACAGCGAGGACGGTCCCGACGACGAGCGGGACGAGGGCGTCGACGGCGGCGCCGATGACGAGGTGGAGGAGGACGCCGCGGAGACGCGACGCCGACTGACCATCGGGAAGGATGCGGGCCCGGCGAAAGGGCGGTCCCCGGTCCTCGCCCTGGAGGAGTCCTGATGAGGCTGAACATCCCCAAGCCCGGCGACGACGGCTGGCTCCGCGACAGGCGGGTGGGACTGGTCGCGCTGGTGCTCCTCGTCGTCGGAGGTCTCGTTGCCTGGCAGGTCGTCCGGTCCGGCGACAATGAGCTCCGGGCCGACGCCGTCATGCGAATCGGTGACCGGGAAATCACCCAGGCCGAGCTCGAGGAGCGTCTGGCCAGCCTCGAGGCCCTCTACGGCGTGAAGCCACCTGAGGAGCCTGGCGCACGGGCCGACTTCGACCGCGAGGCGGCCAAGTCGATGGCTTTGAGCATCGTGCTCGAGGACGAGGCAGCTGAGCGGGGCATCGAGATCTCCGAGAAGGAGTCCCGGGCCGAGCTCGACAAGATCGTCGACGAACGGCTGGGAGGGGACCGGCAGCAGTTCCTCACGTTCCTGGGAGACGAGGGGCTCTCCGAGCAGGTGGTGCTCGAGGAGATCGTCCGCACCCTGCAAACCAACGAGCTCTACCAGCAGGTGACGGAGGACGTCCCGGACGCCACCTCGGCGGATGCGAAGGCGGAGTTCGACAAGCGCAAGGCGGAGATGAGGACCCCGGAGCGGCGACGCCTCCGCAACATCGTCGTGGCCGACCAGGCCAACGCCGAGCGCGTCGCCGACCGCCTGATCCAGGGCGACCCGTTCGCCGAGGTCGCGCGCGCCGAGACCCTCGACCCCAGCACCCGGAAGTCGGGAGGCGACCTCGGGGTCCATGCGGCGAGCGACCTGGAGCCCGCCTATGCGGAGGCGGCGTTCGCGGCACAGGAAGGACAGCTCTTCGGACCCGTCCAGACGCAGTACGGCTGGAACGTCGGACAGGTCGTCGAGGTCGTGCCCGGCGACCCGCTGTCGTTCGCGGACGTCCAGGTCACCCTGCTCGAGGCGATCACCAGCAGGCGACAGCTCGACGAGTGGCGGTCCTGGCTGAGCGGCGTGCTCGAGGACGCAAACGTCCAGTACGCCGATCGCTTCCGGCCCGACAACCCCACCGGCGCGCCGTCCTCGTACGACGAGCCGCTCACCCCGAGGAGCGAGCGATGACCCACGTCATCACCCGGGCCTGCTGCAACGACGCCTCCTGCGTGCCGGTCTGCCCGGTCAACTGCATCCACCCGACGCCCGACGAGCCCGACTACGGCACTGCCGAGATGCTCTACATCGACCCCGAGTCCTGCGTCGACTGCTCGGCCTGCGTCGACGTGTGCCCCGTGGGCGCCATCTCCGCCGACTACGACCTCGACTCCGACGAGGCTCGCTACGAGGAGATCAACGCCCACTGGTTCGCCGGCCCGGGGCGGCGGGACTACGAGGAGAAGCAGTACGTCGCCCCCATCCGTTCGTGGCCCGACGGCGGCGGGCTCCGCGTTGCGATCGTCGGCTCCGGTCCCGCCGCGTTCTTCGCAGCCGAGGAGCTCCTCTGCCAGCGCGGGCTGGAGGTGTCGGTGGACATGTTCGAGCGGCTGCCCACGCCCGGCGGCCTGGTCCGGTTCGGCGTCGCCCCCGACCACCAGGACACGAAGAAGGCGGCCAGGAACTTCGCACTCACCATGAAGCGCAAGGGGTTCCGGCTGTTCCTCAACACCGAGATCGGCAAGGACGTCTCGATGGAGGAGCTCCGCCGTCGGTACGACGCCGTGCTGGTCGCCGTCGGCGCCCTCTCCGACCGCCGGCTCGACATCCCCGGCGAGGACCTGCCGGGCAGTCACTCGGCGACCGAGTTCGTCGCCTGGTACAACGGCCACCCGGACTTCGCCCACCGCACCTTCGACCTCTCCCACGAGCGTGCCGTGATCATCGGAAACGGCAACGTGGCGCTGGACGTGGCCCGGGTGCTCGCCTCGGACCCGGCGCGGCTCGCGGGCACCGACATCGCCGACCAGGCGCTCGCCCAGCTGCGGGAGAGCAAGGTGCGCGAGGTCGTCGTCGTCGGTCGCCGAGGTGCCGCGCAGGCGGCGTTCACGACCAAGGAGCTGCTCAGCCTCACCCAGACCACCGGCATCGACGTGGTGGTCAGGGCCGAGGAGATCGTGCTCGACGACCCGACCGGACAGGGGCTGCCTGAGGAGGGGTCGGTCGAGCGCTACAAGGCCGCCCTGCTCGCCGAGGTGCAGGGGAACCCGTTGGCTGGGGGGCGGCGGGTGACCCTTCGATTCCTCGCGTCGCCGACGCAGATCGTCGGCGACGGCTGGGTCGAGGGGATCCGCCTGCAACGCAACCGGCTCGTGGCCGGCGAGGACGGTGCGGTCCGGGCGCAGCGCACCGGTGACGTCGAGGAGCTCGAGTGCGGGTTGGTGTTCCGGTCCGTCGGCTACAAGGGCGCCCCGGTGCCGGGTCTGCCCTTCGACGACAGGTCCGGCACGGTCCCCAACGTGGCGGGCCGGGTCACCGACCCGGAGTCGGGCACCCCCGTGTCCGGGCTCTACGTCGCCGGCTGGATCAAGCGGGGGCCTTCGGGAGTCATCGGGACCAACAAGAAGTGTGCGAAGGAGTCGGTGGGTCACCTCCTCGACGACTTCCGCGAGGGTCGGCTCTCGCCCACCGTCGCGGAGGTGGAGGACATCGCCAGCCTGCTGCCCGAGCACGTCGGGCTCGAGGGGTGGCGGCTGATCGACGCGCACGAGACATCCGCAGGCCGCGAGCAGCGCCGGCCGCGGGTCAAGCTCGTCGACGTCGACTCGATGCTGGCCGTCGCCCGCGACCAGGCCTGACCGGCGTCGTACCCCGCACCTCGAATTGAAGGAGACTCGCGTCATGGATCCCCGCACCCCCGTGCTCGTCGGCGGAGGCCAGCTCAACCAGCGAGAGGATCCGGTCGAGCCCGTCGACATGATCGTCGCCGCCGCCCGGCTGGCCGCGGAGGACGCCGGCACGCCTGCGCTTGCCGAGGCGATCGAGTCGATCCGGGTGGTCGGGATGCTGTCGTGGCGCTATCGCGACCCGGGAGCCCTGGTCGGGGAACGGCTCGGCGCACCCGTCCGGCACACGGTCTACACCGGCAACGGAGGCAGTCACCCGCAGGCGTTGGTCAACGACGCCGCGGAGGACATCACGGCCGGACGCGTCGACGTGGTCCTGGTCGGCGGTGCCGAGGCCTGGCGGACCCGGATGGCCCTGCGGGCGCAGGGGGAGAAGCCTGACTGGACCCGCCAGGGCGAGGACGTCGCGGTGGCCGAATCGCGCCCCGACGTGCCGATGCAGCACCCGACCGAGCTGCGGGCCGGCATCGACCGGCCCGCCTCGGTCTACCCGATCTTCGAGCAGGCGGTGCGGATCGCGGCCGGACGCGACGTGGAGAAGCATCGCCGGCACATCGCCGAGCTGTGGGCGCGATTCAGTGATGTCGCTGCCGCCAACCCCGCCGCGTGGACCCAGCGTGCCCACACCGCCGACGAGATACTCACTGCCACCCCCCGCAACCGGATGGTCGCCTGGCCCTACACCAAGCTGCTCAACTCCAACAACAGCGTCGAGCAGGCAGCGGCGGTCCTCGTCTGCTCGGCCGAGGCGGCGGAGCGGATGGGCGTGCCACGCGACCGATGGGTGTTCCTGCGGTCGGGGAGCGAGGCGTCCGACACCGCCGCGATCGCCGCGCGCCCGGGCCTCGACCGCTCCCCGGCGATCCGCCTGGCCGGTGCCGCGGCCCTCGCGCAAGCCGGCCTGTCGGTCGGGCAGCTCGGTCCGATCGACATCTACTCCTGCTTCCCGTCGGCCGTGCAGGTGGCGGCCGCCGAGCTCGGCCTTCCGATCGACGATCCGGCCCGACCGCTCACGATCACCGGCGGGCTCACCTTCGCCGGCGGGCCGTGGAACAACTACAGCACCCACGCCATCGCCACCATGATCGGCGAGGTCCGCCGCACCGGGGAGCCGGGCCTGCTGACCGCGAACAGCGGTTACCTCACCAAGCACTCGATCGGCGTCTACGCGCCGGAGCCGGGCGACGGCTTCCGGCGGGTGCCCGTGCAGGACGACGTGGAGGCGGTCCTCACGACCCCCGTGGCCGAGGAGTACGACGGCCGGGCGACCCTGGAGGCGTGGACGGTCCTGTTCGACCGCGAGGGTGTCGCGGAGACGGCCCTCGCGTCGCTTCGCACTCCCGACGGTGCCCGGACGCTGGCCCGCTCGGCCCAGAGCGAGGTGCTCGCGCGCCTGACCGGCGACGAGGAGGCGGCTGGCGCGGACGCCCTGGTGGGCGCCGATGGGACGTTCACCCTCACGTGACGCTTGCCACTTAAATCTAACGCCATTAGCCTTAGGGCATGGCTGACTTTGAGACGACCTACCGTGCGCACGTCGAGAAGGTCGCCAGCGGCGACCTGAAAGGCGCTCTCGACGACATGGCGCCGGGCGCGGTGCCCGTCGTGTTCGATGGCGTCACGGTGCCCGGCGCCGACGTCGCGGGCGCGGAGGTGATCGGCGCCCGCGTCGAGGGCGACCGGGCGACTGGCGAGGCGGTCTACGAGACGCCGGCCGGACGGATCGGGCTCCGTTCCGGCTGGGCACTGACGGGCGACGCCTGGCTTGCCGACACCCTCGAGAACTTCGACGCCTGATGGGCGGCACGACACTCGAGACGCTCCCCACCGGACCTGCGCACGACGGCAACGACCTGGGCTTCTGGGAGGGCCTGCGCGCCGGCGACCTGCGGCTGCCCCGATGCGCCTCGTGCGGCACGTGGCGGACTGTCGGTCGCCCCCTCTGTGCAGGCTGCTGGTCCTTCGACACGAGCTGGGAGCGGATCGAGCCACGGGGGAGCGTGTTCTCGTGGGCGCGCACCCAGCGGCCCTTCATGAGCGAACTGGACGTGGAGGTCCCCTACGTCTCGGTCGTCGTGCAGCTCGACGACGTGCCGGTGCGCCTGCTCGGGATCCTCGTCGGGCTCGACGGCACGCCGCGGATCGGCGACCGGCTCGTCGGGGAGGTCCAGCACCCGGCCAACGCCGAGTGGCCGGTCCTGCGCTGGCGCCGGGAGGTGGCGGCATGAGCCTGCGCGCAGCCACGGCGATCGTCGGCGCTCACGACATCCACCTGCCGCGCGGCACGGCGCCCGCCGGGGAGCGGGCCCTGGTCCTCGAGGCGATCCTCGGCGCGTGCGCCGACGCCGGCATCTCGCCGCGCGAGATCGACGGCTTCACGTCCTACGCGGGGGGAGACCTCAGTGGGCCGGTACTGGGTGCCGACCTCGGCATCCGGGAGCTGCGCTGGTCCTCGATGGTCTGGGGAGGTGGCGGCGGAGGTGCCGCCGCCGCGATCGGCGCCGCAGCGGCCGCCGTCGCCACTGGCCAGGCCGAGACCGTGGTGGCTTTCCGAGGGATGACCCAGGCCGAGACGGGGCGGCTGGGCTATGCGAAGTACTACTTCGACAACTTCTACCTGCCGCACGGCGTCGCGACGCCGGCCCATGTCTGCGCCCTGCGGACCCAGCGGATGCTGGAGCACGACGGCGTGCCGCGCAGTGCGCTGCGCAACCTTGTGCTCGCGGCCTACGTGCACGCACAGAAGAACCCCACGGCGGCGGGCTACGGCAGGCCCCTCGACGAGGAGAAGTACGACGCCTCGCCCTACATCGTCGAGCCGCTCCACCTGTTCGACTGCTCGCGGGAGAACGACGGGGCGGTGGTGGTCATCGTGACGTCCGCCGAGCGCGCCCGCACTCTCCAGCAACCGCCTGCCTACGTGCTCGCGGCAGCCCAGGGTGCGCCCGGCGGCTACTCCGCCGTGAACGAGAACGACGAGCACTATTCTTCGGCGGGCTTCACCGCCGGCTCGTCGGGCCAGGGGGTGGCGTCCCGGCTGTGGTCGGCGGCCGGGGTCCAGCCGGGCGAGGTCGACGTGGTGCAGGTCTACGAGAACTTCAGCGGCCCGGCCGTTGCCTCGCTCATCGACCACGGCCTGGTCCCGGCGGGTGCCGCCGCGGGCGAGTTCATGACGGTGGAGAACCTGACGGCTCCCCACGGCGTCCTGCCGGTCAACACGGCGGGCGGCAACATTGCCGACTCGTTCGTCAACGGCATGGGCCTCTCCGTCGAGGCCGTCCGCCAGGTCCGCGGCACGTCGGTCAACCAGGTCGAGGGCGCGGACACGTCCCTGTTCATAGGCGGGCCGATGGCCCCGCTCGTCAGCTCGGTCCTCCTCGGGAGCGACCGCACCATCTAGTCCCGGTTCCCGGGGAAAGGAGGCGGCATGTCCGAGCAGATCGAACGGCCTTCCCTCTACATCGACGGCGCGTGGGTGTCGCCGGTCAAGGGCGGCAGGACCGATGTCGTCGAGGCGGCCACCGGCGAGGTCTTCGGCACGTCTGCCCTGGCCGACACCGACGACGTGGACCTCGCGGTCGCTGCGGCACGACGGGCACTGAGCGGCCCGTGGGCGGGCTACGGACCGGCCGAGCGTGCGGCGGTCCTCGAGGCCTTCGCGGCTGGGCTCAGCGCCCGCCGCAAGGAGATCGCCACCCTGGTCTCCCGTGAGAACGGCATGCCGATCTCGTTCTCGCGGGTGGTGAGCGGGATTGCTCCGGGTTTCATCACCGGCTACTACGCACGCCTCGCCGCGGACCTCGTGTCCGAGGACGTCCGCAGGAGCCCGACCGGGGGCGAGACCCTAGTCGTCCGCCAGCCGGTGGGCGTGGTCGCGGCGATCACTCCGTGGAACTACCCGCAGCCCCTGGCCATCATGAAGCTGGCTCCGGCTCTCGCCGCTGGATGCACCGTCGTGCTCAAGCCGCCGCCGGAGACCGCGCTCGACGCCTTTGTCTTCGCCGACGTCGCAGCCGAGGTCGGCCTGCCGCCCGGCGTCTTGAACGTCATCCCGGGCGGCCGTGAGGCCGGGGCCCATCTCGTCGAGCACCCCGGCGTGGACAAAGTCGCTTTCACCGGCTCGACCGGCGCGGGCCGGGCGATCGGCGAGACCGCGGGGCGCCTGCTCCGTCCGGCGACCCTCGAGCTCGGCGGCAAGTCGGTCTCGCTGGTCGCCGAGGACGCCGATCTCGACCTGTTCGCCACGAAGCTGCTCGAGGTGTCCCTGCCGAACAACGGACAGACCTGCCACGCTGCGACCCGGATCCTCGCCCCGCGCAGCCGGTACGACGAGGTCGTCGCTGCCGTGACCGACACCGTCGCCGGGCTGCGGGTCGGTGATCCGCTCGACCGGGACACGCAGGTCGGGCCCCTGGTGTCGGCCGCGCAGCAGGAGCGCGTGCTCGGGTACGTCGAGCTCGGTCGCACCGAGGCACGGCTGACCACCGGCGGCGGGCGACCTGACGGGGCCGGCTGGTTCGTCGAGCCCACGGTCTTCGCGGACGTCGACAACCGTGCGCGGATCGCGCAGGAGGAGATCTTCGGGCCGGTCCTGTGCGTGACCCCGTACGCCGACGAGGACGAGGCCATCGCCATCGCCAACGACTCCGACTACGGGCTGGGCGGCGTGGTCTGGAGTGACGACCCTGACCACGGTCTGGCGCTCGCGCGGCGGGTCGAGTCGGGCACGGTCGGTGTCAACCACTACGAGCTGCACGTCAACGCGCCGTTCGGCGGCATCAAGTCCAGCGGGCTGGGCCGCGAGCTCGGGCCCGAGGGACTCGATCCCTACCTGGTGACGAAGTCGATCTACCGCAGCTGAGGGGACAGACAGAGCGGCCGCCGGGAAGGCAAGCTTCCCGGCGGCCGCTCTGGCTCCGATGGAGCTACCGAAGCAGGTCCTTCTGCACGATCTCCATCATGATCTCGTTGGTCCCGCCGTAGATGCGCTGCACCCGGGCGTCGATGTACGCCTTCGCAACGGGGTACTCCATCATGTAGCCGTAGCCGCCGTGCAGCTGGACGCCCGCGTCGATGGTGTCGTGCTGGAGCTGGGTGGCCCACGCCTTGGCCTTCGCGGCGTCGATCGCGGTCAGCGTGCCGGCGTTCCACTCACGGATGCAGCGGTCGATGTAGGCACGGGAGACCTCGATGGCGGTGCGCACATGAGCCAGCTTGTGGGCGGGGACCTGCAGGTCGGCGATCCGCTTGCCGAAGGCCTCCCGCTCCTTCACGTAGTCGATGGTCCACTGGAGCACGGCCTCAGCGGACGCCTGCCCGGCGATCGCGATCCCGAGGCGCTCGAGCGGAAGGCTCTGCTTGAGGTAGGTGAGGCCCTGCCCGATCTCGCCGAGGACGTCCTCCTCGGGAACGAGGACGTCCTCGAAGAACAGCTCGGCCGTGTCCTGCGCGTGCAGTCCGACCTTGTCGAGCTTGCGGCCACGGGTGAAGCCGGGGGTGCCCTCCTCCACCACGAACAGACTGAAGCCCTGGTCGGTCCTGGCGAACACGATGACCAGGTCGGCCAGGATGCCCGAGGTGATGAAGGTCTTGGAGCCGTTGAGGCGCCAGCCGCCTCCGTCTCGGACGGCCGTGGCCTGGATGCCGCGCAGGTCGCTACCCGCGCCCGGCTCGGTCATCGCAATCGCACCGATGGTCTCGCCGGTGACGAAGCCGGGCAACCAGCGCTTGGACTGCTCGGGGTTCGCGTGGCGCAGGAGGTAGTTGAGGACGATGTCGTCGTTCGTCGAGAAGCCGGACTGCAGCGCGCTCGCACCGACGCGGGCGATCTCGAGCTGGACGATCGTACGGAAGCGGTAGTCGGTCTCGCCAGGACCGCCGAACTCCTCCGGGACGGCGAGGCCCAGAAGTCCTTGCGTGCCGGCGGCTCGCCAGGTCTCCCGATCGATGAGCCGGTCGCGGTCCCACGCCTCCATGTTCGGGACGACGTGGCGGTTGACGAACTCCCGGACGACCTCGCGGTACGCCTCGTGGTCCGCCTCGAAGAGATCGCTCTCCATGCGGATACCTCCTTAATCTATTGGCAATAGATTAAGGGGTCGGGGCCCGGTTGAACAGGCCCGTCTCGCGACCGCGGCGGGCCCGCGTCGTTCTGCCCCGTGGTCAGGCGGTCGCAGCTGCGACGGTCTTGCTGCCGCCCGCGCCGCGTCGGTCCTTCGCAGGCTTGGTGTCGTTCGCGATGCTGCCGAAGTGGGCCACGCCCAGCAGGTAGCTGCGGATGGTGTGCTCGAAGATCTGCCGCTGGTTGAGCTGGTTGGCCTCGCCGGCGGCCGTCAGGACCGGGTGCTGCTCGGGGTCCGCATGGTTGAAGCGGACACGCGCCCGCGTCGGAGGCTGCATGGCCTCGGTGATCGTCGACCCGAGCGACAGCTTCTCGAGCCCGTCGAGGATCTGGACGTGCAGCTCCGTGGGGACGCCGCACTCGGCGAGGTACGTTGCGGCGCTCTCGTACAGGTCGACGAGCATGTCGCGGGGCATGAACTGCAGCAGGATCGGAGCAGCGTTGCGGTGTCGCAGGACCGCCGTGCGGAAGTTCAGGGAGAGCTGGGTGAACCACTCGGCCCAGTCGTTCGTCGACGGCTTCCGGGGGAAGGTCGTCTTGGCGACGATGGCGCGCGCGACGTCGGCCAGGATCTCGTCCTTGTTGGCGAAGTGGTGGTAGAGCGAGGGTGCACGCACGTTGAGCTCGCGCGCCAGGCGGGGCAGGCTGAGCGCATCGATGCCGTCCTCGTCGATGATCGACAGGGCTGCCTCGATGGTGGTCTGCTTGCTGATCAGTGGTGCGCTGGGGCGTCCCATGGCCTTCTCTCGTTCCGGAGTCCGGTTCCGCGAAATCGTCTTCCGTTAGATTGTGTCACGGCGGACCCTGTTCGGCGCGTCAATCAGCCGGTCCATCTGGCGGCGAACCTTGTTAATCTAAAGCAATAAGGTTTAGAGTGCGGCTCATGACAGACCTGTCTGCACTCGTCGAGAAGACCCGCCTGTTCGTCGAGCGGGAAGTGCTCCCGGTCGACGACGAGTTCGACGGCGACGTGGAGGCGGCCGGGGGTGACGCGCTACGGGTCCGGCTGCAGCGAGCTGCCCGGGACGCCGGGGTCTTCGCGCCGCACGCCCCGACGTCATATGGCGGCCATGGCCTCGGCATGGAGGCGCGGGCCGCCGTCTTCGAGGCCGCGGGACGGTCGTTGTTCGGGCCCATGGCGCTCAACATCAACGCCCCCGACGAGGGCAACATGCACCTCCTGGAGCACGTGGCCTCGCCGGAGCAGAAGGAGCGCTTTCTTGCTCCGCTGGCGCGCGGGGAGGTCCGCTCCGCCTTCGCGATGACCGAGCCGGCTCCCGGAGCCGGCGCGGATCCGTCCGCGCTGGTGACGACCGCGACCCGCCACGACGACGGTTGGCGAATCAGTGGCCACAAGTGGTTCATCACCGGCGCCGACGGGGCTGGGTTCCACATCGTCATGGCGCGCACCTCTGGTGAGCCGGGAGGCCAGGGCGGGGCCACGATGTTCCTCGTCCCTGCCGACGCGCCGGGCGTCGGACTGGTGCGCCACGTCGGCACCCAGGACAAGTCGATGATCGGCGGACACTGCGAGATCCGGTACGAGGACGTGGCCGTCCCCGCCGACGCCGTCCTCGGAGAAGTCGACCAGGGCTTCCGCTACGCGCAGGTCCGGCTCGGGCCTGCCCGGATGACCCACGTCATGCGCTGGCTCGGCGCCGCCGTGCACGCACACGAGACTGCGGTCCGACACGTCGCGGGGCGACGGGCCTTCGGCACCCGCCTTGCGGAGCTCGGCATGGTGCAGCAACAGGTCGCGGACAACGAGATCGACATCGCCGCGACCCGGGCCCTCCTCCTCGAGGCGTGCCGCGAGCTCGACGCCGGCGGGCGCGCCAGCCTGACGACGTCGATCGCCAAGACCTTCGCGGCCGAGGCGCTGCACCGGGTCGTGGACCGGTCGGTCCAGCTCTGTGGTGGTCTCGGGGTGTCGAGCGACCTGCCCGTCGCACGCATTGCGCGGGAGGTCCGTCCGTTCAGGATCTACGACGGTCCCTCCGAGGTCCATCGGTGGTCGATCGCCCGCCGCGCCGTCGCTCGCATCGAGGGCCACGCGCGGTGAGGGTCCCGTTCGACGCCGCCGAGCTTGCCGGCATCCGCCGGACCATGGTCGATGCCGGCGCGCAGGTCGCCGGCGCTCTGCACGCCGACCTGATCTCGGGCGGGCGCTCCAACGTGACGGTTCGACTCTCCGACGACGAGCGCTCGTGGGTCCTCCGCACCCCGCCGCGCGAGGGGCGGACGCCTTCGGCCCACGACGTGGTTCGGGAGTACCGGGTGACATCGGCCCTGGCCGCGACGCCGGTGCCCGTCGCGGCGCCGGTCGCGGTGTGCGAGGACGAGGCGGTGCTGGGCGGTCCGTTCGCGATCTGGGACCACGTCGCCGGTGTCACCGTGCAGCGGCGCGACCAGATCGCGGCGCTCCCGTCCCCCACGGTGACGGCAATCTCCACGACGCTCGTGGACACGCTTGCGTCCCTGCACGACCAGGACCACGTCGCGATCGGGCTGGACCGGTTCGGTCGACCGGACGCCTATGTCGAACGCCAGCTCCGCCGCTGGTCGGGCCAGTGGGAGCTGGTCTCGCCGGGCGTGGAGAACCTCGAGCGCCTTGCCGGGGGCGTCCTCGCGCGGCTCTCCGCGGACATCCCGGACCAGGAGTCGGCGTCGATCGTGCACGGCGACTACCGGATCGACAACGCGCTTCTGGGCCTAGACGACGAGGTCCCGCAGGTCCTCGCCGTCGTCGACTGGGAGCTGTCGACCATCGGCGACCCGGTCGCGGACGTCGCGACGATGGGCGCCTACCGGCATCCCGCGTTCGATGCGGTGCTGGGGTTCGAGACCGCATGGACGAGCGAGCTCCTGCCCGCGCCCGACGATCTCGCGGCCCGTTACGAGGCGGCCGGTGGCGCGCGGCTCCACCACTGGGACTACTACCTGGCGTTCGCCTGCTACCGGATCGCCGTGATCTCGGCCGGCATTGACTTCCGTTGGCGATCTGACGGCTGTCCCGAGGGCGGGAACGCCACGGCCGGTGGGGCCGTCGAGCCGTACCTGGCAGAGGCTGCGCGGCTCCTCGGAAAGCCGTGAGATCGCCCCGCCCCGGGCGTGTCCCGCGCTTTGTCAAATGGGTCCTGTGACCCCGATCCGGCTCTGTTGAGGGCCATTCGTGGTCGGCCCTTGCGCACTAAACCTAATGCCTATAGGCTCCGCGCAATCCATCAGGTGACTCGGGTCACATCATCTAGTCCCAGGTGTCGCGCAGTGCGCGGTCAGGGGAGACCCGCGCAGCGCGCGGGGGAGGGAAGCAGGCAGATGCGTTCTGTGATCAGGAAGTGGCCGGCGATGACGATCGCCGCGGTTCTCGCGACGAGCCTCGCGGCGTGCTCGAGCGATGACGGCGACGGCGGAAGCACGGTGAAGGAGGACAAGGACGTGACGTTCACCGGCGACCCGGTGAAGGTCATGACGATCGCGCCCGTCGACACGGCTGCGATCAACACGCCGGAGATCGTGACGGCGGCGGAGGCGGCGACCATCACCATCAACAACGACGGTGGCATCAACGGACACAAGGTCGAGCTGATCTCGTGCAACGACGGTAACGACCCCAACACCGCGGCCGAGTGCGCCCGCCAGGCAGTCGATGAGGGCGTGGTGGCTGTCGTCGGCGGATTCACCACCAACGGCACCTCGATCGTGCCGATCCTCGAAGAAGCCGGTGTGCCGTTCCTCGGCGCCACGGCGTTCTCCGCCGAGGAGCTCAGCAGCAAGGTCTCGTTCCCGCTCGTGTCGGGCGCCCCGGCGTTCGCAAAGATCGGCGCCCGGACCGCGCAGGACGGGTGCGAGAGCACCTCCATCGTGCTGTACGACGTCCCGACCGCGCTCAAGGCCGTCGACTTGATCAACCTCGGGATCACCTCCGCTGGCGGCGAGAAGGGCACTCACATCAAGGTGCCTACGACGACGACGAACTTCAGCGCGGTGGCGAAGTCGGCTGGCGAGGCCGACTGCTCGATCCTCGGCCTGCCGAACGACCAGATCGCCGCGCTGGCAGCAGCGGGCAAGGCACAGGGCGAGGACACGCGCTACTACGCGGTCCAGGGCGCCCTCAACCAGAAGGTCATCGAGGACTCCAACGGCGCGATGGAGGGCGCGGTCTCGGCGGTCAACTTCGTGCCCGCATCGGACCCGGCGTGGGAGGACGCGAAGGCTGCGTCGAGCGAGATCGACTGGACCTATCCCTACGTCCAGAACACGTGGGCGTCCTACCAGGTGCTCCTGCAGGTCGCCGGCGATCTCGACGAGATCACCGCAGCCACCGTGAGCGGCGCGCTCTCCAAGGCGTCCGGCGTCGACGCAGGCGGCCTGATGGCGCCGGTCGACTTCACCAAGGAGTTCCCGGTCCCCGGGCTGAACCGGGTGTTCAACACCAACATCCAGTTCGTCCAGGCCAAGGGTTCCGACGTCGAGGGCGTCAGCGAGTTCGAGGACATCACTCCGCTCTTCGGCGGCTGACCTGTGGGGCGCCGGCGGCCGTCGTACGTCATCGGCCGCCGGCGCCCGACGACCCCAGGGGAGGAGACCCAGGTGGGAAACACCAATCTCGCGGTGGAGGCACGCGGACTGACGGCCGGGTACGGGAGCACGCCGGCCGTGCATGACCTCGACCTCGACGTCGCCGCTGGTGAGATCGCGGTCCTGCTCGGCGCCAACGGCGCCGGGAAGACCACGACCCTGCTCGCGCTCGCCGGCGAGCTGCGCCCGATGCGCGGCAACGTCAACGTGCTGGAGTGCACCCGTCGCAGTCGCCTCGACCGGCGCGCCCGATCCGGCATGGGTTACCTGACGGAGGGCCGCTGCGTGTTCATGGGCCTGACCGGCTGGGAGAACCTCAAGCTCGGCCGGGGCAAGCCGTCCCGCGCGCTGGAGCTGTTCCCCGAGCTGGAACCGCACCTCGGCAAGAGGGCGGGCCTGCTGTCCGGCGGTCAGCAGCAGATGCTGGCGCTCGGCCGGATCCTGGCCACCGAGCCGCGCCTGGTGCTCGCCGACGAGCTGTCGCTCGGCCTCGCGCCGCTCGTGGTGCAGCGCCTGCTCGACGCGCTGCGCGCCGCGGCCGACCGCGGCGCTGCCGTCGTCCTGGTCGAGCAGCACATCCGGCACGCACTGACGATCGCCGACAAGGGCTACGTCCTGCGCCGCGGCCGGGTCGCGCTGACAGGGACCGGTGCCGAGCTCGCCGCCGACGCTGACTTGATCGGCCGGCAGTACCTCACCGGGGAGGCGTGATGGAGGCCGTCAACTACGCCCTGCTCGGCCTCGGCACCGGTGCAATCTATGCGCTGCTCGGCCTCGGCCTCGTCGTGATCTACCGCGGATCCGGCGTGATCAACTTCGCCCACGGCGGACTGGCCCTCGTCGGCGCCTACATCGCGATGGGCCTCCAGCTCAACCACGACCAGACCGTCGGCTTCTCGGTGGCAGCCGCCGTCGTCGGCACCGCGGTGCTGGGACTCCTCGTCCAGCTGCTGGTGATGCGGCCGCTCCGGTCGGCCAGCCCCGTAGCTCGCGTGATCGCGACCCTCGGCGTGCTGACCGTGATCAGCGAGATCATCCTTCTGCGTTACGGATCTATCCAGTTCATCGTCCCGCTGCCCCTTCCCTCGACCCCGGTGGAGCTCGGCTCCGAGGTGGTCGTGGCTCAGCAAAATCTCACCCTCGTGGGCGTCGCCCTGGGCGCCACGGTGGCACTGGTGCTGCTGATGTCGCGGACTCGACTGGGATACGCCGTGACCGCGGCCGCCGAGCAGCCGCGCGCTGCTGCGGCGCTCGGCTGGTCCCCGCACCTGCTGTCCGCCCTCACCTGGCTCACCGGCGGTGCGCTGGCGGGTGTGGCCGGGGCCCTGTTCCCCGCGACGTCGACCGGCTTCATGTCCGTGCCTCAGATGAGCGTGCTGATCATCGGCGCCCTGGCGACGGCGCTCCTCGCGGAGTTCCGGTCGTACCCGCTCGTCCTCCTGGGTGGCCTGGCTCTCGGCGTGGTGCAAGCGCTGGCGACGAACTACGTCAACCAGACCGGCATCGCCGACGCCATCCCCTTCCTAGTGATCATCGTGGTGCTCGTGATCCGCGGCCGCGGCCTGCCGGTCCGGGGCACCTCGCTCGACCGGCTGCCGCGCGTCGGCACCGGCCGGATCATCCCGCTGGCCGTCGCGGCAGCGCTGCTCGCCGTCGTACCGGTGCGGATGTGGGCTCCCGACTCGTGGTTCGGGCCGCTGATCATCTCCCTCTGCTTCGCCGTCGTCGGGCTCTCCGCAGTGATCCTCACCGGCTATGCGGGGCAGTTGTCGATCGCACAGTTCGGACTCGCGGGCGTGGGAGCCTTCGCAGCAGGCCGGCTCGCCGATGCCTCGGACTGGCCGTTCGAGCTGGCCCTGGCCGCCGGCGTCGGCACCGCGATGGCCGTCGGCCTGCTGTTCGGACTTCCGGCGCTGCGCACTCGAGGCGTGAACCTCGCGGTGGTCACCTTCGGGCTAGGGTTCGCGCTCCACCAGGTGGTGTTCAGCAACAGTGACTACACCGGTGGGGAGTTCCAGACCCGGATCGACTCGCCGACCTTCCTGGGCCTGGACGTCGACCCAGTCCGCCACCAGGACAACTACTTCGTGCTGGTGGCGGTGGCCTTCGTCGGCGCCGCGATCGGGGTCGCGAACCTTCGACGCGGCGCCGTGGGTCGGCGGCTCCTCGCCGTGCGGACGAACGAACGCGCCGCGGCCGCGGTCGGCGTCAGCGTGTTCCGCGCCAAGCTGCTGGCTTTTGTCCTCTCCGCAGGCGTCGCCGGGCTGGGCGGCGTGCTCTTCGGGTTCAGCTACCCGACGATCCAGTACCAGCAGCTCTTCCAGGCGAACAGCTCGATCAGTGTGCTGGTGGTGACGGTGATCGGCGGCATCGGGTACGTCGCCGGGCCGCTCGTCGGGTCCCTGCTCGCCCCGGGCGGCGTCGGTGAGCTGTTCTTCGACACCAGCTCGGCCGCATCGGCCGACAGCGGCAGCTGGGTCCGCTACCTGCCGCTGATCACCGGCTTCCTGCTGATCCTGACGCTCATCGCCAGCCAGCACGGCATGGTCGACCGGATCGTCGAGGTCGGCAGGCACCTGCGAGACCGGCTGCGTCGCGTGCCCGCGGGCATCGAGCAGCAGGAGCCCGCCGCGCGGGAACTGCGGAAGGAGCGAGTGCCCGCGCGCATCCTCGAGGTGCGCGGCATCGTGCAGAGGTTCGGCGCGTTCACGGCACTCGACGAGGTCGACCTGACCGTCCGGCCGGGGGAGGTCGTCGGCCTGCTCGGACCCAACGGCGCCGGCAAGACGACCCTGATCGACGCCGTCACCGGCTACGCGCACCCTGCTGAGGGCACGGTCGTCCTCGACGGTGAGGACATCACGGACTGGGCGCCCCACCGCCGGGCCCGCGCCGGCCTCACCCGCTCGTTCCAGTCCCTCGAGCTGTTCGACGACCTCACCGTCCGCGAGAACCTGCTCGTCGCCTCCGACGACGCCTCGGGTTCGCCCTCGGTGCGGGAGCTGGTCTGGCCCCGCCGCCCGGCCCTGTCCGACACAGTGGTCGCGGCCGTGGACGAGCTGGAGCTCACCGACGTCCTCGACCTCCGCCCAGACGAGCTGTCCTACGGCCGACGTCGGCTGGTCGCGATCGCACGAGCGGTGGCCTCGCGACCGTCCGTCCTCCTCCTCGACGAGCCTGCCGCGGGGCTTGACGAGCACGAGTCGTCCGAGCTGGGCCGGCTGATCCGCCGGCTCGCCGACCAGTGGGGAATCGGCGTGCTCCTCATCGAGCACGACGTGCCGATGGTGCTCGCGCACTCCGACCGGGTGCTCGTCCTCGACTTCGGCAAGACCATCGCCGAGGGCACGCCGCAGGACATCGCGGCTGATCAAGGGGTCCGACAGGCCTATCTCGGCGCCTCGGGCGAGGCCGAGACGGCCGTGCGGTGACATGTTCGATCACGTCCGCGTCGCGTCGTGCCGAGACCGCGCCCTCGATCGACGTCAGGCTTGGAGGTACGCCCGGAGGCTCGCCATGGCGCGATTGAGGTAGTCCAGCAGCCCGGCCGCGCCGGAGCACTCGTCGTCGAGCCAGTGCTCGTAGGCGGAGAGGGACAGTGCCAGTGACACGTTCCCGGCGACCTGGGGCAACAGGTCGCCTGGCCGGGTGCCCGTGCGGGCCGCGACGTGCTCGGCGATGACCTGCCTCCACTCGGCGTACTGCAGCACCGAGTGGGCCTGGAGCTCCGGCGTGCGGAGGATCAGGCGCATCCGTGAGCGATGGGTCGGGTGGGCGTTGTCGGGAAAACGGTTGAAGGCGAGGATCGCCCGGTGCACGCCCGTGTGGACGGCCGCGCCCGTCGGCGTCTGCTCCAGGACCCTGCGGAACTCGGCGAGCGTGTCGCTGAACCGTCCCCAGGCGATGTCGTTCTTCGAGGCGTAGTAGCGGTGGATCGTGCGCTTGCTGACCCCGACCTCCGCGGCGATCGCATCCACCGTCGTCCGGGCGAACCCGCGTTGCTCGAACAGCCTGAAGGCGGCCAGCTCGATCTCTTCGTGGCTCGTGACGACGGGCCGACCGATGGTGGCCGTCTCTGTCGAGGGCGCGGTCGACCGCGGACTGGCGCCGGTGGCGGGCGTCACAGAAAATGACCGGCAGCCCTTCCCTTTTGACACCTAATGACATTAGTTTATGGGGTGTCAGACTGACAAGAGCGACAAGGAGACGGTCATGAACCCGGAGCTGGAGCACGCAGAGGAGTTGGCGGCCGAGGACCTCATCGAGGAGGTCTCGATCGACGGCATGTGCGGCGTCTACTGATGGACGCCCTGCTGGGAGAGCCGTGGATGCTCTCGCCGTCGGTGGCGCTGCGGCCCGAGCCGTTCGGGGCGCTGGCCTACCACTTCGGCAACCGGAAGCTGACTTTCCTCAAGCGGCCGGAGCTGGTCGACGTCGTACGAGGCCTCGAAGCCGCGCCCGACGTGCGGACCGCCCTCGAGACCGCGGGCATTCCGGCCTCCCAGCACGCCGCCTTCGCGGCGGCCCTCCGTGGCCTGGCGGCCACCGACACCATCCGGCCCCGCCCCGTCGTCGAGGAGAAGAGCGCATGACGATCGCCCCCGAACGTCCCACGACGGGTTCGCTGGTCCAGCAGTTCGAGTACGGCCTCGACGCCCCGATCTGCCTGACCTGGGAACTGACCTACGCCTGCAACCTGGAGTGCGCGCACTGCCTCTCTAGCAGCGGCCGGCGCGACCCGCGTGAGCTGACCACCGAGCAGTGCAAGGCGGTGATCGATGAGCTGCAGCGAATGCAGGTGTTCTACGTGAACATCGGCGGGGGCGAGCCGACGATCCGGCCGGACTTCTGGGAGCTGCTGGAATACGCCGTCAACCACAACGTCGGCGTGAAATTCTCCACCAACGGGGTGCGGATCACCCCCGAGCGTGCGGCGTTCCTGGCCTCTCCGGCGTGCAACGGCTACGTCGACGTGCAGGTGTCCCTGGACGGCGCGACGGCCGAGGTCAACGACTACGTGCGAGGGCCCGGCTCCTACGACACCGCGCTTCGGGCCCTGCAGAACCTTCAGGACGCGGGGTTCGAGGACGCGAAGATCTCGGTGGTCTGCACCCGGGAGAACATCGGCCAGCTGGACGAGTTCAAGGCGCTGGCCGACCGGTTCGGCGCCACCCTTCGTCTCACCCGGCTCCGCCCCTCCGGACGGGGAGCGGACGTCTGGGACGAGCTGCACCCGCTGCCGGAGCAGCAGCGCGAGCTCTACGACTGGCTGATGGCTCACACCGCCGATGGCGAGCAGGTCCTCACAGGTGACTCGTTCTTCCACCTCGCTGCATTCGGCGAGTCACTGCCTGGACTGAACCTGTGCGGGGCCGGCCGGGTGGTGTGCCTGATCGACCCGATCGGCGACATCTACGCGTGTCCGTTCGCGATCCATGACAACTTCCTCGCCGGCAACCTGCTCGCCGAGGGCGGGTTCCAGAAGGTGTGGCGGGACTCGGCGCTCTTCAACGACCTGCGCTCGCCCCAGACCGGCGGGGCGTGCTCGTCGTGCCAGTTCTTCGACTCCTGCCGCGGCGGCTGCATGGCGGCGAAGTTCTTCACGGGCCTGCCGCTGGACGGCCCGGACCCCGAGTGCGTGCAGGGGTACGGCGAGCAGGCGCTCGCCGGCGAGCGCACCATCCCGGCGCCGAGCCAGGACCACTCGAAGGCGAACCCCACGCACAACCAGCCGGTGATGCTCAAGCTGCTCAGCGCGCCGCCGGTGTCGGCCTGCGCGGAGAGCCCGCTCGCCGGCTTCCACCCCACCCCCTGACCCCGGGCCGCCGCGTTCCCTCCCGCTCGCGGCGGCCCGGACACCACTATGGAAAGCAAGGGACGATGAAACTCGAGAACCCCTGGAAGCAGAACCCCTGGTTCGAGTCGGTCGCCGTCGCCCAGGAGCGGGCCCGCAAGCGCCTGCCCCAACCGGTGTACGGCGCCCTGGTCGCCGGTTCGGAGCGCGGCCAGAGCATCGCGGACAACGAGGCCGCGTTCGCCGAGCTGGGGCTGGCGCCGCACGTCGTCGGCCAGCTCCCCGAGCGCAGCCAGGCCACGACGGTCTTCGGACAGCAGATCGCCCTCCCGGTGATCATCAGCCCGACCGGCGTGCAGGCCGTGCACCCCGACGGCGAGGTGGCGGTCGCCCGCGCAGCCGCCGCCCGCGGCACGATCATGGGCCTGTCCAACTTCGCGTCGAAGCCGGTCGAGGACGTCACGGCCACGGGCGCGACGACGTTCTTCCAGATGTACTGGACGGGCGACCGCGACACGATGGTCCAGCGCATGCAGCGTGCGCACGCTGCGGGGGTGAAGGGCCTGATCGCCACCCTGGACTGGTCGTTCTCGATGGGGCGGGACTGGGGGAGCCCCGAAATCCCGGAGAGGGTCAACCTCAAGGCGATGGTCCGGCTGGCGCCGAAGGTGGCCCCGAAGGGCCGCTGGATGTGGCAGTTCGGCAAGGAGTTCAAGGCCACCGGCAAGCTCCCCGACCTGACCGCACCCAACCTCGCCGCCCCGGGTGAGGCGACGGGTCCGACGTTCTTCGGCGCCTACTACGAGTGGATGACGACGCCGCCGCCCACGTGGGAGGACGTCGCGTGGATGCGAGAGACCTGGTCGCAGATCTCCGGCACGCCCTTCGTGCTCAAGGGCGTGTGCCGCGTCGACGACGCCCTGCGCGCGGTCGATGCCGGCGTGGACGGCATCTCAGTCTCCAACCACGGGGGCAACAACCTCGACGGCACCCCGGCTGCGATCCGCATGGTCCGCCCCATCAGCAACGCGGTCGGTGAGCAGGTCGACGTGGTCATGGACGGTGGCGTTCGGCGCGGCTCCGACGTCGTCAAGGCGCTCGCCATGGGCGCCAAGGCCGTGCTGATCGGCCGCGCCTATCTCTGGGGCCTCGCGGCCAACGGCCAGGCCGGTGTGGAGAACGTGCTCGACGTTCTCTCCGGTGGCGTCGGCTCGGCGCTGCGCGGCCTCGCGTTGTCCTCGACCGCAGACCTGCGGCCGGAGCACCTGCTGATCCCGGACGGCTTCGACCGCGCGCTCGGCGCACCCGCTGCGGTGGTCGAGCCGGTGGGCATCGGGAGCTGAGGATGTGGACCGGGGAGCGCGCGCTCGCCGCGGCCACGTCGCCGGGTCTGCCCTCCGCGCCGACCGTGCTGGTCCCGGTCGGCTCGACCGAGCAGCACGGCCCGCATTTGCCGCTCGACACCGACACCGTGATCGCGGTCGAGGTCGCGAAGGGCGCTGCCGATGCACTCACGAGGCGCGGGCACGAGACCTTCGTCGCGCCGGCGATCGCCTATGGTTCGAGCGGCGAGCACCAGGACTTTCCTGGCACCAGCTCGATCGGCACAGCGGTGCTGCGTGGCGTCCTCGTCGAGCTCACGCGCTCCCTGTCGACCTGGGCTTCCCGCGTGATCTTCGTGAACGCCCATGGCGGGAACGTGACCGCGCTGCGTGACGCGATCGACCAGCTCCAGCACGAAGGCCGCCACGTCGCGTGGGTTCCCTGCGCGACCGAGGACGTCGACCTCCACGCCGGACGCACCGAGACATCACTCATGCTGCACCTCGCGCCGTGGAACGTGCGTCTGTCCCGGGCCGAGGCCGGCAACGCCGGCTCACTAGCCGAGCTGCTCCCACTCATGATCGAGGGTGGGGTAAAGGCAGT
The DNA here is from genome assembly GCF_051280635.3 of Nocardioides proteolyticus. Lineage (NCBI taxonomy): Bacteria > Bacillati > Actinomycetota > Actinomycetes > Propionibacteriales > Nocardioidaceae > Nocardioides > Nocardioides proteolyticus. The sequence continues at coordinate 107,924 of NZ_JBNBPO030000004.1, forward strand.
CTCCCCGAACGGGGTTCTCGGTGACCCCGCTGGAGCGACCGCAGCGGAGGGTGTTGCCCTGCTCGAGTCCATGGTCGCCGACGTCACGATCGTCGTCGCCGCGCAGTCATGAACGCGTCGTCCGGACGGGTCGTCCTGGTCACCGGCGCGGCCGGCGGCATCGGCGCTGCGACCGTACGGCGCCTCGTCGCCCAGGGGGACCGCGTGGTAGCTGTCGACGAGGTCGCGTCGCCCGATGACGAGCCCGGGCGCGTCGTCCGCTTCGTCGGGGACGTCCGCGACCGGGCTGCGTTGGCGGCGGCGGTCGACCTCGCACTCGACAGATGGGGCCGGCTCGACGCCGCGGTGGGCGGCGCTGCGGTCGTCGCCGGTGGCGTACCCCTGTGGCAAACCTCCGACGCCGACCTCGACCTGCTCTGGGACGTCGATGTCAAGGGCGTGTGGAACACCGCGGCCGTCACTGTCCCGGCGATGCTGACCGGGCCTGATCCGGCCGGCGCGCGGTTCGTCGCGATCGCCTCGGCGGCTGCGCACCACGGGCTGCACCACCTGGCCGCCTACAACGTCGCCAAGCACGCGGTCGTCGGTCTCGTGAAGGGTCTCGCCGCCGACCTGGTCGGGACCGGCGTCACCGCCTGTGCGGTCTCGCCGGGCTCCACCCGCACACCCATGCTGTCCGCGACGGCGCAGCTCTACGGCCTCGTCGACGGTGAGGCCTTCGCGGAGAACCAGCTGCTCCGCCGCCTCCTCGAGCCGGACGAGGTCGCCGCCACAGTCGCCTTCTGCTGCAGCCGCGAGGCGGCGGTTCTCAACGGGTCGGTCGTGCACGCCGACGGGGGATTCGCGCCATGACCGTGACGTCACCTGCCGGTCAGGACGAGCTGCCGACCGGCTTCCGGATCCGGTTGCGCGACGACCTCCTCCGCGCCGACCACGGCCGCCTGCTCGTCGGAGGGTCCCCGGTCCGCGCCGTCCGGCTCAGCGAACAGGCCCGCCGACTGCTCGCCGGCGGTGAGCTGACCGTCGTGGACGCAGCCACCGCCAACCTCGCCCGGCGGCTCGTCGACGGCAACCTGGCGGACCCGATGCTCGGCGACGTCAACGTGTCGCTCGCCGAGCTCACCGTCGTCGTGCCGGTCCGCGACCGCGAGGAGCAGCTCGACCGCTGCCTCGCCGCCCTGGTTCCAATCCGCGTGATCGTTGTCGACGACGCCTCCGAACAGCCACGCCGGGTCGCGGAGGTCGCGCAGCGCTACGGCGCAAGAGTGCACCGGCTCACCACTAACGTCGGTCCCGCCGGCGCGCGCAACGCCGGCCTCGCCCGGGTACGCACGCCACTCGTCGCCTTCGTCGACTCCGACGTCACGATCGATGCTGCCGGATTGCTGGACCTCGCCCGCCACTGCGCCGACCCCCAGGTCGCGGTCGTCGGTCCGCGGGTGGTCGGCCGCGTCCGCAGCGAGCGTCCCTGCTGGTTCGAGAGGTACGACGCCGTCGCCTCCTCGCTCGACCTCGGCCGTACCAGCGGTGTCGTTCGCCCCGGGGCTGCCATCGGCTGGTTGCCGTCGGCCTGCCTGGTCGGTCGCACTGCTCACTTGACCGGCGACATCGCGGGTTTCGAGGACGGCTGGCGGGTTGCCGAGGACGTTGACCTGGTGTGGCGCCTCGTGGACGCCGGATTCGTTGTCCGCTACGCCCCCGAGGTCGAGGCTCACCATGATGTACGAACCAGCATCGGTGGCTGGCTGGGGCGGAAGTTCTTGTACGGCACGGGCGGTGCTGACCTGGCGAGCCGCCACGGCGACAAGGTCGCACCTGCCGCATTGTCTCCGCTGATGGCCCTCGGCGCGGCGGTGCTCCTGCAGCGGCGTTGGTGGTCGATGCCAGTGGCTGCCCTTGTCGTCGGGCTCACGGCCCGTGCAATCGCACCCGTGCTCCCGGTCGCGGACCGCCGGACGGCGGTGGCGGCCCGTCTCGCCCTGCGCGGCACAGGTTGGGCGGTCCGCCAGGAGAGCGCCCTCCTGCTCAGGCACTGGTGGCCGGCTGCCGCCGTCGCCGCCCCGTTCAGTCGGGCCGTGCGCCGCGCCCTCCTGACCGCCGTCGCCGTCGACCTGGCGGTCTTCCTGCGCGAGCGGCGCGGCGTCGGGCTCCTCACGGCCGCGGCCGGTCGGCGACTCGACGACTTCGCCTACGGCGCCGGTCTGTGGTGGGGCGCGTTGCGTCATCGGAGTGCACGCTGCTTGGCCGTTCGCCACCCTGGTAGATCCGGCGGACGTCCCCTCAAAGAAGGACGCTGCGCGCGATCCGCTTGAGGCGGTCGACGTGTCGCCGCGTCGGCTCGGCGCGCGGATCGAAGGTGCGGGTGAGTGCCATGCCGCGCAAGCTGGTGAACATCACGTCGCGCACGTCAGCGTATCCGGGACGGGCGATGAGCTCCGGGCCGAAGAAGTCGTCCATCGCCTCGCGCACAGCACGGGCGATCTCCCGCTCGCCGGGCAGGAGTGCCGAACGCAGGCTGTCGTGCGTGCGGGCGGCGATCCACAACTCGGTAGCAGCCCAGAAGTAACCCTGCCTGAAGGTGCCGGCCATGGTCTCCACCACGGCGTCGATCCGCTCGCCGGGGTCGGTGGGCCACGAGTGGTCGGACGGCAGCTCGCCAACCCGAGCCTTGGCGAGGTGCTGGGAGGCCGCGATCAGCAGGGCATCCCGGGACGGGAAGTGGTGGAGCAGCCGTCCGCGCGAGACGCCGGCGCGCTCCTGGATCCGCACCGTGGAGGCGCCGCTGTAGCCGTGCTCGAGCATCACGTCGACGGCCGCGTCGAGGATTCGGCGCCGCACGTCGATCGTCCGGCTCTGCACGGCGCGCGGCACGTGGCGCTCCTCTCGTTCTACGGGCCTCGGGTGACAACGGCGAAGTCGAAGGCTACTCTCGCACTAACCAGTCAGATCTGACTGGTTAGCGTCCCGTCAGGAGGTCCTCGTGTCCAATCCCGTCATCGTCGACGTCGTCCGGCTCGCGTCCGGCAAGGGCAAGCCCGGCGGAGCTCTGTCCCGCACCCACCCCACCTCGATGCTCGTCCACGTTCTGAAGGCGATCGTCGAACGCAACGACCTCGACCCGGCCCTCGTCGAGGATGTGATCACCGGCTGCGTGATGCAGGCGGGCGAGCAGTCCATGAACGTCGGCCGCGCCGCTGTCCTGGGTGCTGGCTTCCCCGAGTCAGTCCCTGCGACGACGATCGACCGGGCGTGCGGCTCCAGTCAGCAGGCCGTGCACTTCGCTGCTCAGGGCGTCGCCGCCGGTGCCTACGACGTCGTAATCGCCGCCGGCGTCGAGTCGATGAGCCGGGTCCCGATGGGCATCTCCACGATGGGCAAGGACGCCCTCGGGCCCGAGGTTCACGCGCGCTATCCCGAGGGCCTGGTCAACCAGGGCGTCGCCGCGGAGTTGGTTGCCCACCGATGGAAGCTGGACCGCGACACCCTGGACGCCTTTTCCGCGGAGTCTCACCGGCGGGCCGCCGAGGCCAGCGTCTCGGGGTTCTTCGCGAAGGAGATCGTGCCGATTGCGGTCCCCGACGCCGACGGCCACAGGATCGAGCATGCGGTGGACGAGACCGTGCGCGCCGGCACCACGGAGGAGGGGCTGGCCGCGCTGCAGCCGGCGTTCCGCACCGACGAGCTCGCCGGACGCTTCCCCGACGTCGAGTGGCAGATCCACCCCGGCAACTCCTCGCCGTTCACCGATGGCGCGTCCGCGGCGCTGATCACGAGCGAGGAGATGGCGAGCAAGCTCGGACTCACGCCGCGCGCGCGATTCGTGTCCTTCGCCGTGATCGGTGATGACCCGCTGCTGATGCTGACCGCACCGATCCCGGCCACCCAGAAGGCGCTGGCCCGGGCGGCCCTGGGCATCGGTGACATCGACGCCTACGAGGTCAACGAGGCGTTCGCCCCGGTTCCGCTCGCCTGGGCGCACGACCTCGGCGCCGACCCGGCGAAGCTCAACCCGCGCGGAGGCGCGATCGCCCTGGGCCACGCACTCGGGTCGTCGGGCACTCGCCTGCTGGCGACGCTGGTCAACCATCTCGAGGCCACCAATGGGCGGTACGGCGTCCAGACCATGTGTGAGGCCAACGGCATGGCCAACGCGACCATCATCGAGAAGCTCTGAGGAGGAGAAGCCCGATGGGCAGGATCAAGCTGGGCATGGTGATCGACTATGCCGGCGGGTTCGACGAGACCGTCGAACTGCTACTGGCCTATGAGCAGGCCGGTCTCGAGCTCGCCGCGGTACCGGAGGCCTACTCGTTCGACGGGGCCAGCCAGCTCGGCTACCTCGCGGCGCGCACCGAGCGACTTGAGCTGATGTCGGCGATCTTCCAGATCTACTCCCGCACACCGGCGCTCCTGGCCATGACCGCTGCCGGCCTCGACTACGTGTCGAATGGTCGCTTCACGCTCGGGCTCGGCGCCAGCGGGCCGCAGGTTGTCGAGGGCTTCCACGGCGTGAAGTACGACGCCCAGCTCGGTCGCACGCGGGAGGTCGTCGACATCTGCCGCCAAGTCTGGCGCCGTGAACCGGTCCAGCACCGCGGCAAGCATTACACCGTCCCGCTGACCGGGGAGGATGGCGGATCCGGGCTCGGCAAGCCCCTGAAGATCATCAACCACCCGGTACGCGCCGAGATCCCCATCTCCATCGCGGCGCTGGGGGAGAAGAACGTTGCGCTCGTGGCCGAGATCGCGCAGGGATGGCAGCCGCTGTTCTTCCATCCGCATAAGGCACAGAAGGCATGGGGGCAGGCGCTTGCCGACGGCTTCAAGAAGCGCGATCCGAGACTCGGTGAACTGGACATCCAGCTCCAGGTGAACTTCCACGTCGGAGAGCCCTCGCCCGAGGCCGTGCAGAAGGTGCGCAACCAACTTGCGCTCTACATCGGCGGCATGGGCGCGCGTGGCAAGAACTTCTACAACCAGCTTGCGTGTCGCTACGGATACGACGCAGAGGCGAAGGAGGTCCAGGACCTGTATCTAGCGGGCCAGAAGGCGGAGGCCGCTGCCGCCGTACCGCAGGAGCTCATCGATGCGGTCACCCTGATCGGTGACGAGGACTCGATCGCGCGACAGGTCGAGGAGTTCCACGCCGCCGGCGTGAGGACCTTCCTGCTCAACCCCGTCGCGGACGATGCGGCCGATCGGATCGACCATCTCCGCCGCCTCGCTGCGATCGTCGCGCGGCAGGACGGCTGATCTTCTCGCCAGGACCAGTGGGTGGGGGCGCATGCATGCGAGTGTGGGCGGAAGCCTGAGGCCGCTACACACGCTGGGCACGGTTGGCGGGTAGAAATCGGCATTGATTCGAACCAGACCGCGTGTCGTCGGGCCCCACGACCCACTCGTAGCAGGTTCAACTGAGACGACGGAACCCGCGGCCCTTAGACCGGCATGAGCTCAACCCGCGAGACCGCTACTCGCCGAGCCCTCGTCGGTCTCTGGTCGGCTCACAGCGATGGGCTTCTCGAACCGCGCGGTCCTCGCGATTGAGGCCGCCATGTCCGGGCGATCGAGCGATTAAGTGGATGGGTGCGCACAGCGGCTCAAGTCCGGCTCAAAATGAGCTCGGCTGAGACGACTTCGCGTCCTTCGGCGACTAACTGCGACCGGAGGCGACGTAGGCGCGATGCGTGCGCTGACCTGCTATTTTGGCCTCGCTGAGGCGTCGGCTAAGGGCGTGCCGAGTCGGCGCCAGACACCTCGATATCCTTCCGATTCGCACTACGGATCAGAAGGTTTGGGGTTCGAATCCCTACAGGCGCGCAAGAGTTTCGGCTGGTCGGAGCGCGTTTCCCGGATCGGGGAGACGCGCTCTCGCCGTTCGTGGGGTCCGTTCGGTGTCCGGCAAGTCGATGTCCCCGACATCGTCGGGATCGACTCCGAGCGAGATGACGGCCGACCGCAAGCCCTCCACGTACCGCGGCCAGGACATCAGGCTCCAGTTCGAGCGTCTGGTCAGCGGAACGTCGCTCGGTACTCCGTCGGTGTTCGGCCGGTGAGGTCGCGGAACGCCGCGTTGAACGCCGACAGCGAGGTGTAGCCCACGCGGTGCGCGACGGTGGTGATCGATTCCTGCCCAGCCGCAAGCTCCTCCACAGCACGCAGCACCCGCATCCGGCGGAGCACCGCCCGCCATGTCATCGCGCACTCCTCCTCGAAGCGGCGCGCCAAGGACCGCGGCGTGAGTCCGACGGCTGCCGCCACCTCGCTGAAGGACAGATCCTCAGCCGAGCGTTCCGCGGTGACGGCGAGGGCCCTCCGCAGCTCCGGCGAACGGCCGGCGGGGACGTGCACCTGGCTCGGGTGCTCGGCGAGGCGCCACGCGACGGCGGCCAGCGCCGCGAAGATGCTGCGTGCGTAGGCCGGTAGCGGCTCGCTGTCGTCCGGCCAGGCGATGCTTTCCGAGACCAGCGCCCTTGCCAGGGGGTTCAGGTCGAACACCGTGAGCGGCGCCGGCGGCACGTCGGTGAAGTCGGTGGCGAACAGCACCGACGACGTGGTCGAGGGCTGTGGGATGGCGACCTGGATCGGCTCGCCGGCGGCGATGAGGGCGGCTCTGGCTGGAGGCAGCAGCCATGACCTGCCGGCTGCCTCGAGCCGCAGCGCGCCCCGGGACGCACAGAGCAGGTAGTGCCGGTCGACCAGGAGCTGGGTGGTCGGAGCCACCGCGAAGTCCCGCACGAACGCGTACGCCTCGCGGCTCACGGCAGCCTCCGCGCCCGGCAGACCCTGGTCACGACGGTCACACGGTCTCGAGGAGCTGGGCGCGGAACCGCCGGCTGACCGGCGGTGCGGTCAGCAACGGGCGCAGGACGACGTTGGAGCGCTCGAACTCGGCGGAAGCCAGGTACGTCGCGAAGGAGGGCTGGTCGGCCCACTCATGGACGACGGTGACGCTCTGGTCGTCCGTCCGGTCGACGAGCACGCGAAAGTCGACGTTGCCGGGCATCGCCCGGATGCCGTCGCGCTCGGCATCGAGTTGGGCGAGAGCGGCAGGCCGGTCGGCCGGGGTGGTCCGGAGGTCGACGATGGCGATGAGCACGGGTTCTCCCTGTCAGGTCGGTGGGTCGGACATCCTCGATCTTCGGCCAGCTGGACCGCGGCCCGCTCCCGTCGGTCGGACACGTCTGCGCTGGTAGCGGACAGCGACGGTCGCCCACGCTCGACAGGTCGCTGTCGCGTCGCCGTTGCTCGCGGCCGCTCCCGCCTCGGTTGCAGACCGGCGAGCCTCGGTCAGGCGGCCGCATCCTTGCGAGGTCGACCGCGAGGCCTTTTCCGCGGGATCACGACGCCACCGAGGAGCAGGTGCCCGCCCCACACGCCCCAGGGCTCGCGGCGTTCGAGTGCGCCGTCCAGGCACCGGGTCCGCGCGGGACACCGTTGGCAGAGCGCCTTGGCGGCCTCCACCTTGTCCGGGGTGTCACCGAACCAGAGCTCGGGGTCGTGCACCCGACACGGGACCTGGTCGTGCTCGTCGGTGCTCATCAGTTCTCCGTCCACATTCGTCGGGTCGAGCCCCCCAGGCCGCCAGAGACGAGACGCTCCGGTCCGTCTCAGTGCGAGTATGACACAAGACGAGACGGTCCGTCTGATAGGTTGCGCCCGATGACTTCCCCTGACCCCCAGCGACGGAACCCGTCGTCCCATCGCGCGATCCTGGATGCCGCCTGGGCCGAGGTGCTACAGAAGGGGTACGACGGGCTGACGATCGAGGGCATCGCCGCGCGGGCCGGCGTGGGGAAGCAGACGGTCTACCGCTGGTGGCGCTCCAAGGCCGCCGTCCTGCTGGAGGCGATCAACGCGCGTGCCGAGCAGACCTCGGCGTTTCCTGACACCGGAGACATCGTTGCCGATCTGGGCGGTCAGCTCGCGGGGGTGGCGACGTTCCTTGCCGGCGAGGGCGGCGCGGTCCAGCGCGCTCTCCTCGCGGCCGCCCAGTCGGACCCGGACCTCGCCTCCGAGCTCCTCCGGCAGACCATCGAGCCCCGCACTCGTGCCTGCGCGCAGCGGTTGGTCAAGGCGCAGGCCGCGGGGCAGATCCGCGCCGACCTGGACCCTCTCGACATCGTCGAGCTGGTCTACGGTCCCCTCTACTACCGGATGATCCTCCACACCCGGCCCTTGAGCGCGACCGACGCCCAGGAGCAGCTGCAACGGATCCTCGATGGGCTGGCCGCGCGCACCTGAGTCGAGGGCATCCTGTCCGCGGACAGCGCTCGGCACCTGCAGCCCTCGGACCACGTGTTCGAGTCGATCTGCGGGAGAGGCCGAGCGGTCCTCGGCTGTCACTCGGTGACCGGCCCCGCGAGCGCGGGCAGGAGCTCGTCGTGGGCCCAGGCGCGGAAAGTGGTCTCCGTGGTGGTGGTCGGGTCGCGTCGCTGCTCCGGCGTGAAGCCGTCCCTGAGCCCGATCGACATGCCCACCATGGCTTCGACCTGCTGCTCCGACATGCCCGCCCCGGCCAGCGCGCCGCGCATCGCGTCGTCGGAGATCCGCGTCGCCTCGACCGGATGCCCGGTGAGCTCACTGAGGGTCCGCATCACGTCGTCCCAGGACAGGTCGGCCGGTCCGTGCACGGCGCGAACGTGCCGCCCGGACCAGTCGGGCCGGAGGAGGTACGACGCGGCGACCTCGGCGATGTCCCGGGGCGCCACCCACGCCATCGCGTGATCGGTGGGCCACACCGTGGGCACCGTCCCGTTCCTCAGGTCGTCGAGCTGGAAGAGCAGGTTGGTGTAGAAGAAACCGCACCGGAGGTGGACGACATCCAGGCCGGCCGCGGCGGTGGAGCGGTCCAACGCCTCCTCCACGCTGGCGAGCCCGTCGATCTCGCCGGCGCCGTGGCGCAACTCCGCGCCGACGCTGCTCTGGAAGACGGTCCGCCGGATCCGGTGCCGGGTGACCGCCGCGGCGAGGTGCTCGCCGACCTCGGCGTACGACGCCAGCGGGTCGGGGCTGCTCGGCGGCGGCACCACGGCGTACAGGGCCTCGACACCGGCGGTGGCCTCGAGCACCGAGTCGGCGTCGGTGAGGTCGACGGGCACGACGTCGACGTAGGGCCGCAGGTCGGGAACCACGGAGTCGACACGATGCGGCAGCAGCAGGGGTCTGACGCCGGCGCGCACCAGGGTCCTGCTGAGGAAGCTGCCGACGTGTCCGGACGGGGTGGTCACTGCGATCGTCATGGCTTCGACGGTAGGAGCAGTGGTGGTCAGATCCCGTCCACTACTGTGGCAGTCTCGGCCAGGTGAACTCGGCCGATCCCGCAGCGAGGCTGCTGCGCCTCCTCGCCCTGCTCCAGGCGAGGCGCCGGTGGTCGCCCGCCGACCTCGCCGCCCGGCTCGAGGTGAGCTCGAGGACGCTCCGGCGCGACCTCCAGCGCCTCGAGCAGCTCGACTACCGCGTCGAGCGGAAGCCCGGGCCCGGCGGCTACTACGCCCTGGGCCGCGGCGCACGCATCCCTCCGCTGCTCTTCGATGACGAGGAGGTGGTGGCGCTCGTCGCCGGCCTGCGGATGCTCGAGGAGCAGGCGAGCGACGACGCCGCCGCGCGGGCCCTCGTCAAGCTGCGCCAGGTGCTGCCGGGCCGCCTGAGCGCGACCGCCGGAGCCGTGATCGCGGCGACGCAGACCGCCCGGCCTGCCGGCGGCGACGCCGAGCCAGCGCAGGATCCGCGGCTGGACCTGGAGCTGCTCAAGCACCTGGCGCATGCCGGTGCTGAAGCGCTGGTGGTCCGGTTCGACTATCGCGACCAGGTCGACCGCGAGTCGGCGCGCGAGGTCGACTCGGTGCTCTGCGTCCAGCTGCGAGGCAGGTGGTACGTCGTCGGCTTCGACCGCGACCGGCAGGAGTGGCGCACCTTCCGCATGGACCGCATCTCCGGTGTGCGACTCGGACGGCCTGCCTCCCGCCGGGAGCTGCCGTTCGGTGACGTGGCGGCGTGGTTCGCCTCCGACTTCGGTCGGAGTCCTCAGCGCCCGCTCTCCTAGCGGCGGCCCAGCAGAGCCTCGAGAGCAGCGGCGGCGCCGCTCGTCTCCCGAGCGGGAGCTGGGTCCCCGGCGGCCGTGGCCTCGAAGTCTGGGACCGGCCGCTCGGCCGCCTCCTCCTCGGTGGTGGCCAGCCCGTTCTCCTCGATGTCCTCCAGCAGCCACTCCATCTCCTTGATCTCCAGCCGCTGGGTCTTGATGATGCCGTCGGCCAGCTCGCGGACGCGGACGTCGTCGATGTCGGCGCGCTCGCTGGTGAGGATCGCGATCGAGTGGTGGGGGACCATGCCCTGCATGTAGCGCTCGTCGTCGACGAAGAGCTGGCTCCGGGAGGCGTAGTAGGCGGTGCCGCTCACCACGAGGGCCGCGACCACGACCACCGCGTTGAGCTTCCGGCTCTTGTACATCATCGAGACCATGAACGACAGCATCACCAGCGCCATCGCGCCGCCCGAGATCAGCGCCATGTAGAGGCGCTCCTGGCTGTAGTGGATGTGGCCGGCGTCGTAGGTGTTGCTGTACATCAGCACGAACATCACGGCGGTCGAGGTGGCGATCATCGCGCCGAACCGGACATACATCCGTCCCTCGCGGTGAGGCTGCTTGTGCTCGTCGTGCTGGTGGCCGGCGTCCTTCGCGTTGTGCGCGTCGCTCACGATGTGCTCCTCAGTCGGTCGGGTCGGGCGAGTGTGGGTCCGTTCTCGGTCCACCGCCGTGCCACGACCAGCCGTCGCTGGTCATCAGGCGGTGCAGGCGGGTGCGGCGCTCAACCTCCTGCTCGGCGACACGGCGCACGCTGGTGTCGTCCACGGGGAGGTCGGCGGCGGCGCTCCCGGCCGTGCTCGGCGGCGGCGGTACGTCGACCTCGGGCACCGAGGCGGTGCGGGAGGCGGTCTCGAGGTAGCGGCTGACGGCGGACCGCAGCGGGTCCACGGCGCTGGGCTCGAGCCGGTGCCGGGCGTCCATCGCGCCGATCACGGTCAGCGCCTCGTCGAGGTGGGCCAGTGCGACGGGAGCGGCGAGCCGCCGGGTGGAGGAGTGGAAGTAGTGCAGCACCGGGTAGGCGAGGTGCTGCTCGGCGGACTTCGCGACGCTGGTCGAGAGCGAGACCAGCTGCTGCTCGAAGACGCTGCCGAACTGCTCGCCGGTCCAGCCCTTCGCGAGGATCTCGCTCGGTGCGTCGCCGAGGCCGTGCACCTGCACGGCCAGGGCCCGCCGCTCGACCACGGCGGACACCACCGAGATCAGGTAGGTGATCGCCAGGGTGACGAGGAAGAGGCCGGAGAACGTGGCGGCCGCCATGCCGATCCGCCAGCCGGGCGAGGCGGCGATGAAGTCGCCGGTGCCGAGCGTGAAGATGGTGAAGCCGGTGAAGTAGACGACGTCGGCCGGGCCGGCGGGGATGCCGTTCTTCGCGGTGACGACGGCGTCGGAGCCGAGGAAGACCAGCGTCCAGCCGGCCCAGAGCATGCCGACCCAGGTCAGCACGGTCACGATCAGGATCACGGGCCCGGCCACCGTCAGCAGGCTGGACTCCTTGTCCTGGCGGTGCAGTCGGAGCGCCAGCCGCCAGGCCGCGGCGAGCACGGTGCTGGTCAGCGGCCCGGCGCCGTTCGAGACGGCCAGCGTCGTGGCCAGGGCGTCGACGAAGACCAGGACGACGAGCAGCGCGCCCCCGGCGATCAGCAAGGTGTCGAGCACGAGTTCCTTTCCAGAGACCACCGGTCGGCCAGCCCGTCCGAACCACTGCCGCAGGGAGAGGTGTCCGGCGGGGGCGGGACTCCACGGCGGTACCCGTCCCTTCGCGGGGCCATCCGGGCGGGCGCGGCACCCGGTCCCGACTGGGGTGCCTCGCCGTAGAAACCCGAGCCAGATAAGGTTTGCCTAACCTACAGAGGAGACCCCCTATGACCGTGATGAAGAGACTGGCCACCTCCGCCGCCGTCCTCGCGCTGACCGTCAGCCTGGCTGCCTGCGGCGAGGACGCCCAGGACGCCGAGGACAGCTCCGAGGGCAGTGGCTCAGGCGACTGGGAGGCGGTCACCGTCGAGCACGCCTTCGGTGAGACCGTGATCGAGGAGAGGCCCGAGCGGGTGGCCACGATCGACTTCGCCAACCAGGAGGTGCCGCTGGCGCTCGGCATCGTGCCGGTCGGCATGTCGAAGATGACCTGGGGCGACGACGACGGCGACGGCGTGCAGCAGTGGACCGAGGACAAGCTGGAGGAGCTCGGCGCCGAGACGCCGGTCCTCTTCGACGAGACCGACGGCTACGACTTCGAGGCGATCGCCGGCACCGAGCCCGACGTGATCCTGGCCGGCTACTCCGGCATGACCGAGGACGACTACAAGACGCTCAGCGAGATCGCGCCCGTCGTCGCCTACCCCGACGACCCGTGGGCGACGGAGTGGCGTGACTCCATCGTGCAGAACGCGAAGGGCCTCGGGATGGAGGAGGAGGGCGAGCAACTGGTCGCCGACCTCGAGAAGACCATCGCGGACGCCGTCGCCGAGCACCCGGAGCTCGAGGGCACGACCGGCATGTTCCTCACCCACGTGGACCCGGCCGACCTGAGCGAGATCAACTTCTACAGCGCGGCGGACACGCGCTCGAAGTACCTCCTGGACCTCGGCATGGAGATCGCGCCGAGCATCGTCGAGGCCACCGGCGACAGCGGTGACTACGCCGGCTCCATCAGCGGCGAGCGGGCCGACCAGCTCTCCGACGTCGACGTGATCATCACCTACGGCGGCCAGGAGCTCATCGACGCGCTCAAGGGCGACCCGGTGCTCTCCCAGCTGCCGGCGGTGAAGAACGACGCCGTCGTCAACCTCGACGGCAGCAAGGCGATCGGCACCGCCGCCAACCCGACGGCGCTCTCGGTGCCCTACCTCGTCGAGGAGTACGTCGCTCTGCTCGCGGACGCCGCCGCCTACACCACCGAGTGACGACGCCGACCGCCACCGACGTGCCCGTCGCGTCCGCCGACCCCCTCCGGCGGACGCGGCGGGCCCGCACGACCTGGCTGGCCGTGCTGACCGCGGTGCTGCTCCTCGCCTGCGCCACCTCGGTGGCGATCGGCTCCCGCGACGTGGGATGGACCGACATCTGGGCGGGCCTGGCGGGCCGCACCGACGGCTTCGCCGAGGCGGCCGTCGCCAAGCGGGTGCCGCGCACCGCCCTCGCCGCGGTGGCCGGCGCCGCCCTCGCCGTCTCCGGGCTGGTGCTCCAGGGCATCACCCGCAACCCGTTGTCCGACCCCGGCATCCTCGGCATCAACCTCGGCGCCTCGCTGGCCATCGCCAGCGGCATCGCCTGGTTCGGCCTCGTGTCGCCGAGCAGCTACATCTGGGTCGCCATCCTCGGTGCCGCCGTCACCGCCGTGTTCGTGTGGCTGGTCGCTTCCGCGGGCCGCGGCGGCCCCACCCCGCTCAAGCTCACCCTGGCCGGCGCCGCGACCGCGGCCGCGCTCTCCTCCTTCGTCACCGCGGTGGTGCTCCCGCGCCCCGACATCTCCGAGAACGTGGTGTCCTGGCAGATCGGCGGCGTCGGCGGCGCGACCGACGACAAGCTGTGGCAGATGGCGCCGTTCCTCCTCGTCGGGGCTCTGCTCTGCGCGTGGAGCGCCCGAGGCCTCAACATGCTGGGGCTCGGCGACGAGCTCGCGGCGGGCCTCGGCGAGCGGGTCACCCGGACCCGGCTGGTGGCGGCCCTCGGGGCGGTCACCCTGGCCGGCGCCACCACCGCCATCACCGGGCCGATCGCCTTCCTCGGTCTGGTGGTCCCGCACTTCTGTCGCCTGCTCGTCGGCGTCGACCACCGCTGGCTGCTCCCCTTCACCGCCGTCGGCGGCGCCATCCTGCTTCTCGTCGCCGACGTCGTCGGCCGGGTCGTCGCCCCGCCGGCGGAGGTGGACGTCGGCATCATCACCGCCTTCGTCGGTGCGCCGATCTTCATCTGGGTGGTCCGCCACCGACGGGTGCGTGAGCTGTGAGCGCCTCCGTGTCGACCACCCGCCCCGTCGACGTACCGCCCGGTGGTGCGGCGGCGCACGCGGATGCGCTCACCCGCGTACGACGCAGCCGCCGGTACCGCAGTCGCCGGCGCCGCGTGGTGATCGCGGTGCTGTGCCTGCTGCTGGTGGGCGCGTACGCCGGGAGCCTGATGCTCGGCTCGACCACCTACTCGCTGTCGGAGGTCCTCGCCGTCGTCCTCGGTCAGGAGCCGCCCGGCGCGCAGTTCGTGGTGGGCCGGCTGCGGCTGCCGCGCGCCTCGCTGGCCGTGCTCGTCGGTCTCGCCTTCGGGCTGGCCGGAGTGACGTTCCAGACCCTGCTGCGCAACCCCCTCGCGAGCCCCGACATCATCGGCATCACCGAGGGCGCGAGCGCCGCGGCCGCCGTCGCGATCGTGACCTTCACGCTCAGCGGCCTGGTCGTCTCCGGGGTCGCTGTCGCCGCCGGGATCGGGGTCGCGCTCACCATCTACCTCGTCGCCTACCGCCGCGGCGTCGCGGCCGGCACCCGGCTCATCCTCATCGGCATCGGCGTGGCGGCGATGATGCAGAGCGTCATCTCCTGGCAGCTGGAGCGGGCGACCAACTTCCAGCTGGCCGAGGCGCTGCGCTGGCTGACGGGCAGCCTCAACGGAGCGCTGTGGCGCGACGTCTGGGTGGTGCTGGTCGCGCTCGTCGTGCTCGGCTCGGTGGTGCTGCTCCAGAGCCGCAGCCTGGCCGCCTCCCAGCTCGGCGACGACGCCGCCTCGGCCCTCGGGGTGCGCGTGGAGCGGATGCGCCTGCTGACCATCGTCGCCGCGGTCGGGCTGATCTGCTTCGCGACGGCGGCGTCCGGGCCGATCGCGTTCCTGGCCTTCCTGTCCGGCCCGATCGCGGCACGGATCGTCGGGCCGCGCGGGTCGCTGCTGGTGCCGGCCGCCCTGGTCGGCGCGCTGATCACCCTGCTCGCCGACCTCGCCGGCCAGCACGCCTTCGGCACCCGGCTCCCGGTCGGCGTCGTGACCGGGATCCTCGGCGCGCCGTACCTGCTCTATCTCATCGTCCGCATCAACCGCGTCGGAGGCACTCTGTGACCACCCCGCCAGCGTCTCCCCGGCAGCCCGGCCAGCCCCGGCAGCCCAGACTGGACGTCGAGCAGCTGACCCTCGGCTACGGCGACCGTGACGTCGTACACGCACTCGACCTCGCCGTCCCGCCCGGCGGCGTGACGGCCATCGTGGGGCCCAACGCCTGCGGCAAGTCGACGCTCCTGCGGTCGATGACCCGGCTGCTGGCGCCGCGAGCCGGGCACGTGCTGCTCGACGGCAAGGCCGTCCACGCGATGCCGGCCAAGCAGCTCGCGCGCCGGCTCGGGCTGCTGCCGCAATCGCCGATCGCCCCGGAGGGCATCACCGTGGGCGACCTGGTCGGCCGGGGCCGCCACCCGCACCAGCGGGCGCTGGCCCGGTGGTCGCAGGCCGACGACCGGGCGGTGGCCGCGGCGCTGGAGGCGACCGACACGCTCGACCTCGTCGACCGTGCCGTCGACGAGCTCTCGGGAGGGCAACGCCAGCGGGTCTGGATCGCGATGGCGCTGGCGCAGGAGACCGAGGTGCTGCTGCTGGACGAGCCGACCACCTTCCTCGACGTCAGCCACCAGGTCGAGGTCCTGGACCTGCTCACCGACCTCAACCGGGCCAAGGGCACCACCATCGTGATGGTGCTCCACGACCTCAACCTCGCGGCGCGGTACGCCGACCACCTGATCGCGCTGCGTGAGGGCCGCCTTTTCGCCGCCGGCCCGCCGGCCGAGGTGCTGGACCCCGGGCTGGTGAAGGAGGTGTTCGGCATGCCGAGCACGGTCATCGAGGACCCGGTGTCGGGCCGACCGCTGATGATCCCGATCGGCCGCTACCACGCCTCCGCCCCGGCATCACGCTGAACAGGGCGGGGCCGGTCGCTTCACCGCGGCGAGAGGGTGATCCGGCAAGACGCCCGACCCGACCGTCCCTGCAACGACGAAGGCAGGGCCCCGAAGGTCCCTGCCACTCTCAAGGTATAGCGCAGAGGGGGTCTTGCGGCAAGGCCCCCTCGGTGCCCCAGACTGCTCGGCCTTGCCCGGTCACGGGGCCGGCGGGAGGGAGCTGATCATGGTTGACGTTGCGGTGGTGGGCGGCGGTCCGAGCGGGATGGTGCTGGCGGCCGAGCTGGCCCTGGCCGACGTGGACGTCGTCGTGCTGGAACGGCGGGCGACCCCCGAGATTGTCGGGTCGCGGGCCGGCGGGTTCCACGCCCGCACGATCGAGGTGCTCGACCAGCGTGGGGTGGCCGGCCGGTTCCTGGCGGAGGGGCAGACGGTGCAGGTGCTGACGTTCGGGAGCACCGTCCTCGACATCAGCGACTTCCCGACCCGCCACCCCTACACGCTCGGGCTGTGGCAGAACCACATCGAGCGGATCCTGCGCGGATGGATCGACGAGCTCGGCGTGCCGGTCCGCCACGGGTGCGAGGTGGCCGGCCTGGCGCAGGACGGGACCGGCGTGGACCTGCGCCTGGCCGACGACGGCGGCGTCGGGGGAGGCATCCGGGCGGCGTACGTCGTCGGTGCCGACGGTGGCCGGAGCACCGTGCGGAAGGCGGCCGGCATCGACTTCCCCGGCCTGCCGCCGTCGCGGACCAACCTGATCGCGGAGGTCGAGCTGGCCGACGAGTTCCCGGCCGGGATCCGCCACGACGAGCGCGGGCTGCACGGGCTCAGCCTGATGGAGGACGGGCGCACCGTGCGGGTGATGCTGAGCGAGGGCGAGGTCGGGCCAGCGCGCGAGCCGGAACTCGCCGATCTCAGGGCCGCGCTGAGGGAGGTCTACGGCTCCGACTTCGGTGCGCACAGCCCGACCTGGATCTCCCGGTTCAGCGACGCCACGCGGCAGGCGGCCGCCTACCGGTCCGACCGGGTGCTGCTCGTGGGCGACGCCGCCCACATCCACTACCCCGCCGGCGGGCAGGGGATCGGGCTGGGCGTGCAGGACGCCGTCAACCTCGGCTGGAAGCTGGCCCAGGTCGTCGGCGGCGTGTCGCCGCCGGAGCTGCTGGACAGCTACCACGCGGAGCGGCACCCCGCCACAGAGCGCTCGCTGCGCTTCACGATGGCGCTGTCGGTGCTGCAACGCTCCGACCCGCGCGTCGACGCCCTGCGCAGCGTCGTGGACGAGGTCCTGCCCTTGTCCGAGCCACGCGCGCACCTTGCCGGCCTGGCCACCGGGCTCGACGTCCACTACGACCTGGGCGAGGGCCACCCGCTCCTGGGCCGGCGGGTGCCCGACCTCGACCTGGTGACCGCCGACGGCGCGATTCGGGTCTACGAGCTGCTGCACCGCGCCCGGGGTGTGCTCCTCGACCTCGGCGGCGCGGGGACGGTCGGCCCGGGACCGTGGGCCGACCGCGTCGACCACGTCCGGGCGTCGTACGACGGCGCGTGGGAGCTGCCGGTGATCGGCGAGGTGGCGCCGCCGACCGCCGTGCTGGTGCGGCCCGACGGCCACGTCGCCTGGGTCGGCGACGGCAGCCCGGACGGTCTGGAGGACTCGCTGAGCCGGTGGTTCGGGCCGCGCCGGGCGCCTGGCGCGGCGTGAGGCCGGACGCCGGCGGCGGTCAGGCGGTGCGGTCGCCCAACCTCGGGAACGGGGTCAGCGAGAACACCACCTCGACCGGCACGTCGAAGAACTCGGCGATTCGCAGCGCGAGGTGGAGGCTCGGGCTGTACTCTCCGCGTTCGAGGTAGCCGATCGTCTGGTAGTGGACCTGCACCTCGTCGGCGAGGTCGCGGCGGGAGATGCCGCGCTCCGCGCGGAGCATGGCGATCCGGTTGTGCACGATCTCGTTGCTGGGGGCCATCGCTCAGCTCCACGCCTGGAGCGCCGCCTGCTTGCGGCTCTCCACCGCCGAGCCGGACTCGCGCCGCGCCATCGCGCGCAGGACGCGCGGCGCCACGGCCAGGCCGACGACCGCCCACAGGCCCAGCACGCCGAACGTCTCCCAGGTGTGGAACTGCCCGCCGAGCTCCGCCGCGCCCGCGGCCTCGGGCAGCAGCGCGTCGCGCATGCCGGCGCCCAACCAGTAGAGGGGGAAGGTCATCGCGATCGGGTGGATCCAGTCGGGCAGCGCGGTGATCGGGTAGAAGATCCCGGAGATCGCGGTGAGCGCGACCATCGGCAGGAAGCTGAGGCCGAAGCCGGCGCCCGAGGACTTCGCGAGGGCTCCCACGACGGCGCCCCACGGCATGGTCGCCACCATGCCGAGCAGGAAGACGGCCAGCAGCATCAGCCACCCGCTGATCGGCACGTCGGCGAGGCCGGGCAGCAGGAAGAAGCCGGCCACCAGGAAGATCGCCAGGCCCAGCAGCGTGCTGAGGATCGCCAGGACGACGCGGGCGACGAGGTAGCCGACCATGCCATTGGGCGTGGACTTGGCCCGCAGCAGGGTGCCGTCCTCCCGCTCCAGGGCGAGGGTCTGGGCCGTACCCATCCAGCCGCCGAGCGCGACGTTCATCCCGATCAGGCCGGGCAGGGTCGCGAGCGCCAGGGAGTAGCCGGTCCCGGCGAGGTCGGCGTCGCGCTGGAACACCAGGACCGACACGAACCCGGCGTTCATGGTGACGATCCAGACCTGGTCCGCGCGGGTGGACAGGCTGTGCCCCATCTCCAGGATGCCGCGGCGCACGCCCAGTCGGGCGGCTCCCCACAGCGGACGGTCGACCAGGGCGCTCATCGGACCACCGCCAGGTCGGCGCCGACCTGCTCGCGGTCGCCGGACTCGAAGCGCTGCACCAGTGCCATGTAGCTGTCCTCCAACGTGGCTCTGCGGACCTCCAGGTCCTCGATCTCCTCGCCGTACTGCGCGAAGAGCTCGCGCACGAAGGCGGTGGCCGCCTCGCTTGCGTGCACGAAGCGCTCGCCGCGGCGGCTCCAGCGCACCTCCGTACGTCCCTCCACCTGCCGGGACAGCTCGTCGGCGCTGCCGTCGGCGACGATCCGACCGCCGGCGAGGATCAGGATGCGGTCGGCCAGCTTCTCGGCCTCGTCCAGGTCGTGGGTGGTGAGCAGGATGGTGGTGCCCTCGAGGTCGGCGAGCCGGTGCACCGCGTCGTGCAGCTCGCGGCGGGCGTGGGGGTCGAAGCCGGCGGTGGGCTCGTCGAGGAACAGCATGTCGGGCCGGCCCACGATCCCGATCGCCACGTCGAGACGGCGTCGCTGGCCGCCGGAGAGCCTCGCGATCTTCTGGTCAGCGTGCTCGGAGAGGCCGACCAGCTCGAGCAGCTCGTCGACGTCCATCGGGCGCGGCCGGTCGACGGTCGAGTACGGCCGGTAGAACTCGGCGAGGTGCTGCAGCAGCTGGCGGACGGGCCACCGGCCGTGGTCGCGCCACGACTGCAGGACCACGCCGAGACGGGCGCGCCAGGCCTCGTCACCCTTCGCCGGGTCCGTGCCGAGCACGGTGACCGACCCCGCCGACCGGACCCGGAACCCCTCGAGGATCTCGATCGTGGTGCTCTTCCCCGCGCCGTTGGGTCCCAGCAGCGCGAGCACCTCGCCGCGGCGGGCGGTGAAGGAGACGCCGTCGAGCACCTCCACGTCGCCGTACCGCATCCGCAGGTCGCGCACGTCGATCACCGGGTCGGCGCCCGTCATCCGGCTCATGCGGCGAAGATAGCATTCCTACTACATTCGCAGGTAGGTCTATGACGACCCGTGGTGTCGGTCCTCGTCGGCACGGCGACCTACTCCACGTGCGTGCTCGACTCCTCGCCTCTGCGCAGGACGCGGCGCTGCTCCACCCTCCCCGCGACGCGTGCCAGCGCTGCGCTGACGGCGGTCAGCCGCTCGCGCGGCGGGGAGGCTCCGCGCTCCGACAGTGCGTCGAGACGGTCCCGGGTGCGGTCGAGGATCGCGAGCGGCACTGCGGACAGCGCGTTGCCCGGCGGGCGCCGGGACACCACCGGGTGGGGGCGGGTCGGTGCGATCCGCCGGGTCAGCTCCCACGCGAGGCCCAGCCGCCGGAGCTCCGTCCGGTCGAGGGACGTCTGGAGGCGGGGCAGCAGGTCGTCCTCCTCGTCCCGGACGTCCTCGCGCAGAAGCTCGGCGATGCGCTCGCGCAGCCGTCCGCGGTCGGGGGCGGTCAGCTCCTCGCCCTCGAGCCGCGCCCACAGCGCGTTGATCTCCTGGTGCTCCTGCTCCACGCGCAGGGTGAGCGCCTCGCCGTCGTCGAGCACCCGGCGGGCCTGTGGCCACAGGACCGCCTCCTCGGCGAACGCGTGCGGGAAGACCAGGCGGGCGATCTCGCGGAGCACGGTCTTGTCGTCGTGCTCGCGGGTCGCCGCGAGCCGGTCGAGGAGGCGGTCGAGGCGGGTGTGGTCGCGCTTCTGGCGGACGAGGACGCTGAGCCCTCCGCCGAGCTCGGCCTCGGTCTGCTGGGCGAGGGATCGCATCGTCCGTCCCTGCCGCTAGAGCTCGTCCTCGGGGACGACGTGCACGGCGGCCTCCTCGGCACTCGCGGCGGCCCCGTCGATGCCGACGTCCTCGGCCACGAGGTCGGCCTCCCGGTCGGTGGCGACGCCTTCGTCGGGCGCCACCAGCCGGCCGGCCCGTTCGTCGCCGACCTCGGAGTCGGACTCGGCCAGTGCGCCGCGGCGTGCCTCCTCCTCGGCCGCCTCATAGGGGTCGGGCTCGGGGACCTCCTGCTGCACGCGCTGGTCGAGGGTCTCGCCCATGCTCTCCTCGAGTGGCGTGTTGCCGTAGCCCTGGCCTGCCGACCACTTCTCCGGGGGCGAGTAGCCCTCGTCGAGCGGCTCGGCCAGGCCACGGTCGTCGACCAGGCTGTCGCCCGTGCTCTGCGGCTGTCCCTCGTCGTCGACGCTGTAGCCGTGGTAGCTCTCGTTGTCCGACGCGTCGTTGGTGACGTCGACCGCGGGGTCGGTGCCGATCGCGGTGTCGACGTCGGGCTGCTCGGAGCTCATGGGACCTCCAGGTCTCTCGGTGCGGTCTCTCGGTGCGGTCTCGCTGGTGTCCACGGCGGTACCCACTTCCCGCGAGCATGATCGGGGGCACCGGCGATCGGCGGCGTGGCCTCGGCGACGCCGTGCTCCGAGGGCTTCCTAGCTCCGGGCGCCTAGGCTGGCGCCCATGGCGAGCAGGGACCCGATCCGGGCCGCGCACGAGCAGTGGCTGCGCCACGGCTGGTCGGACGCGGCCGACGGGATGGCACTGGTGACCTCGGTGGTGCGGGTGCAGCAGCTCTTCATGGAGCGCATCGACGCCGTCCTCCGGCCGCTCGATCTCACCTTCGCGCGCTACGAGATCCTCCGGCTGCTCTCCTTCTCGCGGGCCGGCGCGATGCCGATGTCACGGGTGGGCGCCCTCCTGCAGGTGCACCCGACGAGCGTGTCCAGCGCCGTGGACCGCCTGGTGCAGCAGGGGTACGTCGAGCGGCTGCGCCCCGACACCGACCGGCGCGTGATCCTGGCCTCCCTGACCGATGCGGGCAGCGAGGTGGTGGAGCGGGCGACCGAGGCGCTCAACGCCGCGGTCTTCGAGCGGCCCGGGCTCGCGGCCGCGGACGTCGACCGGCTGGTCGGCCTGCTCACCCGCCTCCGCGGCGGCCTCGGCGAGGACGTCGAGTGACCATGGCTTCCCCGAATTAGTTGGATGACCTAGCATTGGTGGTGCTAGGACGCCCAACTATCTTCCAGGGAACCGCGATGACCGACCTGCACGTCCCCCAGCACCCGGTTCGCCTCGTCACCGCGTCGAGCCTCTTCGACGGGCACGACGCCTCGATCAACATCATGCGGCGGATCTTCCAGAGCCAGGGCTGCGAGGTGATCCACCTCGGGCACAACCGGTCGGTGCACGAGGTCGTGGAGGCCGCGATCGAGGAGGACGTGCAGGGCGTCGCGGTCTCGTCGTACCAGGGCGGGCACGTCGAGTACTTCGAGTACCTGGTCAAGTCCCTGCGGGCCGCCGGGGCCGAGCACGTGCGTGTCGTGGGCGGCGGCGGCGGGGTGATCGTGCCCGAGGAGATCGCCCGGCTGCGGGAGTCCGGCGTGATCATCTTCTCCCCAGAGGACGGCCAGCGGCTGGGCCTGGCCGGCATGGTGAACACGGTGGTGGCCGACTGCGACTTCGACCTCTGGGAGGCGGCCGGCGTCGATGCCGAGCAGGTGCTCGCCGGGGAGCGCCTGGCGGTGGCCCGCGCGATCACCGGCGCCGAGACGGGCCGGCTCCCCGAGGCGACGCGCGGCCGGATCCGCGAGGCCGCCGCCGCGCGCACCGTGCCGGTGCTGGGCATCACGGGCACCGGCGGATCCGGCAAGTCCAGCCTGACCGACGAGCTCGTCCGCCGCTTCCGCGTGGACCAGCAGGACAAGCTGCGGATCGCGGTGATCGCGATCGACCCGACCCGGCGCAAGGGCGGCGGCGCCCTCCTCGGCGACCGGATCCGGGCCAACTCGCTCGACGGCGAGCGCACCTTCTTCCGCTCCCTGGCCACCCGCGGAGCCCACGAGGTGCCGGAGTCGCTGACCGACGTCATCGACATCATGAAGGCCGCCGGCTTCGACCTGGTCGTCGTGGAGACCCCCGGCATCGGCCAGGGCGACGCGGCCATCGTCCCCTTCGTCGACCACTCTCTCTACGTGATGACGCCGGAGTTCGGCGCCGCGTCGCAGCTGGAGAAGATCGACATGCTCGACTTCGCCGACACGGTCGCGATCAACAAGTTCGAGCGCCGCGGGGCCAAGGACGCCCTCCGCGACGTCGGCCGCCAGCTGGTGCGCAACCGGGAGGCGTTCGGCAAGAAGCCGGACGACATGCCCGTCTTCGGCACGAGCGCCGCGACCTTCAACGACGACGGCGTCACCGCGCTCTACCAGCACCTCCTCGGCGCGCTTGCCGGGCTCGGGCTGCCGGCCGCCGACGGCGCCCTCCCTCGGGTCGACGTCCGGCACTCCTCCGGCATCCGCCAGGTGGTGCCGACCGACCGGGTGCGCTACCTCGCCGACATCGCCCAGACCGTGCGCGACTACCACGCCGAGACCGACCGCCTTGCGGAGGCGGCCGCCCGGCTGCAGCGGCTCGAGCTGGTGCGCGGCGAGCTGGAGAGCACCGAGCTCGACGCGCTGGTCGAGCAGGCGCGCGACGACCTCCCCGCCCCCGTCCGCAAACAGGTGGAGGGCTGGGCCGACGTCGTGGAGTCCTACTCCGGTGACGAGCAGGTCGTGAAGGTGCGCGACCGCGAGCTCGTCACCCGCCTGACGAAGGAGTCGCTCTCCGGGCTCCACATCCCGCGGGTCGCCCTGCCCCGCTACCGCGACCACGGCGAGCTGGTGCACTTCCTGCGGCGCGAGAACCTGCCCGGCCGCTTCCCCTTCACCGCGGGCGTCTTCGCCTTCAAGCGCGACAACGAGGACCCCGCCCGCATGTTCGCCGGCGAGGGAGACCCGTTCCGCACCAACCGCCGGTTCAAGCTGCTGTCGGAGGGCCAGCCCGCGACCCGCCTGTCGACCGCCTTCGACTCCGTGACCCTCTACGGCCGCGACCCCGACGAGCGGCCGGACATCTACGGCAAGGTCGGCACGTCCGGCGTCAGCGTCGCGACCCTCGACGACATGAAGGCGCTGTACGACGGCTTCGACCTGGTTTCGCCGACGACCTCGGTGTCGATGACGATCAACGGTCCGGCGCCGACCGTGCTCGCGTTCTTCCTCAACACCGCCATCGACCAGCAGCTCGACGCCTTCCGCGACCGGGAGGGCCGGGAGCCGTCGGAGGAGGAGCGCGCGACCCTGGCGGCGTACGCCCTGGAGAACGTGCGCGGCACCGTGCAGGCCGACATCCTCAAGGAGGACCAGGGGCAGAACACCTGCCTGTTCTCCACGGAGTTCTCGCTGCGCTGCATGGCCGACGTGCAGGAGTGGTTCATCGAGCACGGCGTGCGCAACTTCTACTCGGTCTCGATCTCCGGCTACCACATCGCCGAGGCGGGGGCGAACCCGATCAGCCAGCTGGCCTTCACCCTGGCCAACGGCTTCACCTACGTCGAGGCCTACCTGGCGCGAGGGATGGACATCGACGACTTCGCCCCGAACCTGTCCTTCTTCTTCTCCAACGGCATGGACCCCGAGTACACCGTGCTCGGCCGGGTCGCCCGACGGATCTGGGCGGTGGCGATGAAGGAGCGGTACGGCGCCAACGAGCGCTCGCAGAAGCTGAAGTACCACGTGCAGACGTCCGGCCGGTCGCTGCACGCTCAGGAGATCGACTTCAACGACATCCGCACGACGCTCCAGGCCCTGTGCGCCATCTACGACAACGCCAACTCGCTGCACACCAACGCCTTCGACGAGGCGATCACCACGCCGACCGAGGACTCGGTGCGTCGCGCATTGGCCATCCAGCTGATCATCAACCGCGAGTGGGGCCTCGCGATGAACGAGAACCCGCTCCAGGGCAGCTTCATCGTCGACCAGCTGACCGACCTGGTCGAGGAGGCGGTGCTGGCCGAGTTCGACCGCCTCTCCGAGCGCGGGGGTGTGCTGGGGGCCATGGAGACCGGCTACCAGCGGGGCCGGATCCAGGACGAGTCGATGCTCTACGAGCACAGGAAGCACGACGGGACGCTGCCCATCATCGGCGTCAACACCTTCCTCAAGCCCGAGGCCGAGGAGGCGCCGGCCGAGCTGGAGCTGGCGCGCGCCACCGAGGCCGAGAAGCAGTCGCAGCTGCAGCGGGTGCGCTCGTTCCGCGACGCGCACGCGAGCGAGGCCCAGGAGGCGCTGGCCCGTCTCAAGGACGCCGCCGCCAGCGGCGACAACGTCTTCGCCGTGCTCATGGACGCCGCGCGCGTGTGCACCCTGCAGCAGGTGACCGAGGCCTTCTTCGAGGTCGGAGGCCAGTACCGCCGCAACGTGTGACGGCTCAGCGGGCGCCGCTGGGCGCCGGGGCGGATCCGGCCGGAGCCGGTGTCGCGGGCTCGACCCGGTCACCGCTCCGACCGCGGCGCCGCAGGGCCGACCGTGGCCACTGCACGAGCGCGACCGCCGCGAGGACCAGCGCCCCGCCGAGCAGCTGGACGAGCGTCAACGTCTCCCCGAAGACCAGCGCGGCTCCGGTCACCGTCACCACCGGCTCGAGGATCGAGAGCAGCGCCGCCAGGGACGGACCCACCCGTGCCAGGCCGGCGAAGAAGAGCAGGATCGCCCCGACCGTGCTGACCAGGGCGATCGCGGTCAGCCAGACCCAGCCGATCGGGTCGAAGGCAAGGTCGGTGCCGCCGGTCACCGCTCCGGTCGCGAGGAAGGTGGCGAAGCCGCCCGTGCACACCAGCGCCGTGAGGGCGACCGGGTGCGCGTCCGCGCCCACCCGGTCGCCGACCATGATGTAGCAGGTGTAGGTGACCGCCGCGCCGAGCGCCAGTAGCGCCCCGATGCCGTCGAACCGGCCGGTCGTCGCCCCCAGCAGCACGAGCGCGATGCCGCAGAGTGCGATCCACAGCGCCGCGACCCGCCGGCGGGACGCCTGTTCCCGGCCGACGGCGATCGCCGCCAGCATCACCAGCACGGGGTAGAGGTAGAAGACCAGCGCGACCAGCGAGGCGTCCAGCCGCTCTAGTGCGGAGAAGTAGAAGGTGGCCTGCAGCGCGTAGCCGACGGCTCCCATCGCCAGCCCGCCCAGCACCGTGCGGCGGGTGAGCCCGCGGGCCGCGCCGGTGACGGCCGCCACCCCGCCGAGGACCAGGGCCGCCAGGCCGAAGCGCACGAGGAGCAGGGCGTCGACGGAGACGCCGGCGTCGTACGCGAGCTTGCCGAAGACGGCCATCACGCCGAAGCCGACGGCCGAGAGGAGGCAGAAGAGCGGTCCCACCTCTCGATGGTCCCCGGCGTGAACCGTTCACGTCCATCGCGGCTTCATGTACTGCTTCGTGCAGATATCCTGAACAGATGCTGGACCTGCACCGCCTGCGCCTGCTGCGAGAGCTGCACGGCCGCGGGACGGTCCATGCCGCGGCACGGGCCCTGGGCTACTCCCCGAGTGCCGTCTCCCAGCAGCTCTCGGTGCTCGAGCGGGAGGTCGGGACGCCGCTGCTGGAGCGCACCGGCCGCAACGTGCGGCTGACCGCCGCCGGCGAGGTGCTGGTGCGCCACGCCGAGGTGCTGCTCGGCGGCATGGCGGAGGCCGAGGCCGAGGTGGCGTCGGTCGCGGCCGGCCGCGTGGCCGGCGTCGTCCGCGTCGCTGCGTTCCAGTCGGCCTTCCTGCGGATCGTGGCGCCGGCCGTGCGCGCGCTCGCGAGCAGTCACCCCGAGATCCGCGTCGAGGCCAGCGAGGCCGAGGTCGAGCAGGCCGCTCCCGCCCTCCGGTTCCAGCAGTACGACGCCGTCGTCGGCGACGAGTACGACGGCCTTCCGCGTCCGGTGCACGCCGACCTGCAGCGCGAGCGACTGCTGCGCGAGCGGATCCTCGTGGTGCTCGCCGACGACCACCCCCAGGCCGGCGCGAAGCAGGTGGCGCTCGGCCGGCTGTCCGACGCCGCCTGGGCAGCGTGCCAGCCCGGCACCGGCCAGCACGCGATGCAGTTGCGGGTCTGCCGCGATCTCGGCGACTTCGAGCCCGACGTGCGGTATGCCTCCGACGACTTCCTCATCCTGCTCGAGCTCGTGCGCACCACAGGCGCTGCCGCCCTGCTGCCGGAGCTGGTGATGGGCTACGGCAGGACGGGCATCGCGGCGCGTTCGGTCGCGGAGGGGGCCGTGGGGCGGGAGGTCTTCCTCCTCACCCGCCGCAGCCGCACTCCGGCGGTGTCAGCCGTCGCCGAGGCGCTGCACGCCGCTGCTGCCGTCGCTGCGTCGGCGGACTGACGGGCCCCATGCTCGGGTGCCCCGCCGGGAGCCGTGCAGGCATGCCTTTGGCCCCACCGAGGGGTGGGGTGTGGGGCGGAGTGCCTAGCCGGGGCAGGGTGGGCCGGTCTGGATGGGCCAGGGTCGGGTGTCGTGGTCCGGTGGCGGGCCGTGCACGGTCTCGTCGACGTGGACGGGTGGGTCGAGGGTGCGGGTGCCGGTGTGGTCGACGAGGAAGTGCCGCCCGTTGGGGGTGATCCACAGGTAGGTGCCGGGTTGGACGATGACGTAGCGCCAGGTGGAGAACGTCTTCGCCCGATGGTGGGCGCGGCAGGCGGGGACGAGGTTGCACGGACACGTCACCCCGCCCTGACTGTGGGGGAGGGCGTGGTCGATGTCGCAGCGACTGGCGCGGCGGCCGCACCAGGGGAACGCGCAGTGGTGGTCGCGCAGCTCGACCTGGTGGCGGTGGCGGTCGGGGATCTCGTAGGAGTCCACCGGGATGTGTCCGGCGAGGTCGATCACCGGCCGCACGACCACCGTCGTCCCAGAAGTGGCGAGCCACTCCTTGATCTGTGCGACGGTGATGGGGCGTTGCTGGTCCTCCCACCGCCCCACCGGCGCAGCACTCTCGCCAGTAGCGCTGGTGATGGCGGTGTCGGAGACGTGGACGTTGAGGACGGCTCGCC
Source organism: Nocardioides proteolyticus (assembly GCF_051280635.3). NCBI lineage: Bacteria > Bacillati > Actinomycetota > Actinomycetes > Propionibacteriales > Nocardioidaceae > Nocardioides > Nocardioides proteolyticus. Next base: position 135,532 of record NZ_JBNBPO030000004.1, read on the forward strand.
GGCCACGGGATGCGGTGGTGATCTCGCCGGTGGACTCGTCGACGGTCTCGAGGTCGAGGGTCAGGTCCGCACGGGCCAGGTCACCGACCGCGACCGCCCGCCGGACATCGAGCGACCCGTCGTGCCCCAGCTTCCCCAGCAGCACCGCACGACGGTTGACGGCGGTGTCCAGGTCCGCGCCGTCAGCGGCGTCCAGGACCCCGTCGACCTGCACCACGCCGTCGGCGACGTGGTCGAGGTGCACGTCGAACCGCCGGGAGTCCGACGACTCCTCACGACGGGCCTCAACCGCCTCCGGGTCGTAGAGGGTGATGGCTTCGTCGATGTGGTGCTCGACCTCCCGCCACGAGCAGGACCGGATGTGCGGGGCGAGCTTGCGGTCGACGTGCGCAGCGGCCTCGAGGCTCAGGTCGTGGGTGAGCTCGGCGACCCGTTCGGCCTTCCACGGCGCACACCGCCCGGCGAGGACGGCGGCGTAGATCTGCTTGAGTCGCCACGCACATCCGATGACCCGGCCGACGTAGGCGCGGCCACCGTCGGGGGTGCGTTCCAGGGTCGCGATCAGCTCCATCAACGCGAACTCCGACACCAGGGGTGCACCTGGGCCGGCGATCGGGATCCCGGTGTCGACATAGTCCTCGATGAGGGTGGCGGCACCTTCGTCGCAGTCGATGATGTTCTGGTCGGCCCAGGCGGTGATCACCTGCCACTCCCGGATCAGGGAGGCGCGTCGGGCCCGGACCTCACTGGCCGCGTGGGCGAGCAGCTCGACGGTCGAGCAGTGGTCGTACTGCCCTCCCGCGTCGGTGCCGATCCCGTGTTCCATGACACCCATCAAAGCACCAGCCACCGACACAACCCCGAGCCGGAAACCCGCCTGGGGACAGGCGATTCCCCATCCGACGATGTGGACGAAAGGTGGCGCAAACCGGGTCGCCGCAGCAACGATCGCGACCCCTACGGCACCCGCCATCGCCCCCTACGCAACGGAGGCCGGCAACGCCACCCGACCACAACCAGAACCGGCCCGCGTAAAAGCCCTTACGGCCCCGTACCACCTACGCAACCGCAGCCCACGCGGCAGTCACCCCCACCGCCGCTTTGGTTGGATGGCGTCATGGAGCACAGGCAGCTCGGCCGCACCGGCCGCGACGTGTCGGTCATCGGGCTCGGGACGTGGCAGCTGGGGGCCGACTGGGGCGAGGTCAGCGAGGCGGACGCGCGGGAGGTCCTGGAGGCGAGCGTCGAGGCGGGCGTGGACTTCTTCGACACCGCCGACGTCTACGGCGACGGGCGCAGCGAGCAGGTGATCGGACGGTTCCTGCGCGACCACGACGGTGTGATGGTCGCGACGAAGATGGGCCGTCGGGCCGAGCAGGTGCCGGAGAGCTACGTGCTCGACCACTTCCGGACCTGGACCGACCGGTCCCGCCGCAACCTCGGCGTCGACACCCTCGACCTGGTGCAGCTGCACTGCCCGCCGAGCGCCACGATCGACGACGACGCCACCTACGACGCCCTCGACACCCTCGTCGAGGAAGGCGCGGTCGCGGCCTACGGCGTGAGCGTGGAGACCGCCGACCAGGCGCTCAGCGCCATCTCCCGCCCCCACGTGGCGAGCGTGCAGATCATCCTCAACGCGTTCCGGCTCAAGCCGCTCGACGCCGTGCTGCCGGCAGCCGCCGAGGCCGGGGTCGGCATCATCGCGCGGGTGCCGCTCGCCTCCGGCCTGCTCAGCGGCAGGTACGACGAGAGCACGACGTTCGCCGACGACGACCACCGCAGCTACAACCGCGACGGGAGCGCCTTCGACGTCGGCGAGACGTTCTCCGGCGTCGACTACGCCACCGGCGTGCAGGCGGCTCGCGAGTTCAGCCGCCTCGTGCGCGAGCACGCCCCGGACGACGCGACGCCGGCGCAGGTCGCGCTCGCGTGGGTGGCGCAGCAGCCGGGGGTGACCACGGTGATCCCGGGTGCGCGGGACGCCGGCCAGGCGCGCGCCAACGCCGCCGCGGGCGCCCTGCCGCCGCTGGCTCCCGAGCTGCTCGACGGCGTCCGCCGCCTGTACGACGACCACTTCCGGCAGAGCGTCCACGACCGGTGGTGAGCCGATGAGCGACGGCACCGACCCGCGGTTCTCGCTGGCCAACGAGCGCACGTTCCTCGCCTGGATCCGCACCGCGCTCGGCCTGCTGGCCGCCGCCGCGGCGCTGGTCGCCATCGACCTGCCGTGGCCGGACGGCGCGGTCCGGGTGCTCGCGGCGGTGCTGGCGGCCACCGGCGGCGTCAGCGCCTTCCTGGCCTGGCACCGCTGGCGTGCGGTCGAGAGCGCCATCGCCGAGGGCCGACCCGCGCCGACTCCGCGCGCGCACGCCGCCCTCGCCATGGCGGTGGCGCTGGTGGCCGTCGCCGTCGTCGTGCTGACGGTCGTCTCGGCGTGACGGCGTGACGGGGTGACGGTGTGACGGGGTGACGCAGCCTCAGACCAGCTCGGCGAGCGCGATCTCCAGCGCCGTCGCGGCGATCAGGGTCGGGTGGGGCGACCGGTCGTGGCACTGCCGGAGGGCGGTGCGGATCGTCTCGGAGACGTCACCGAGGATCGCCGCGTCGGAGACCTCGGCCCCGCCCTCCATCAGCATCGCGAGGGTGCGCGCCATCCCGCTGTTGGCGATGAAGTCGGGGATCACCGCGACGTGGTGGTCGGCGAACTCGTAGGTGGGGCCGTAGAAGATCTCCGGGTCGGCGAACGGCACGTTCGCGCCGGAGGAGATCAGCTCCAGGCCGCCGGAGACCAGCCGCTTGACGTGCTCGGCGGTCACCAGGCGGGAAGCCGCGCAGGGCAGGAAGATCTCGGCGCCCATGTCCCAGATCGCGTCGTCGACCTGGTCGAACGGCAGCTTACCCGGCGCCCGCACGCAGCCGGCCTCCTTGCCGACGAAGAGCTCGTGCACCTCGTCCATGCTGAACCCGTCGGGGTTCATCAGGCCGCCCTCGCCGTCGATGATGCCGACCAGGCGGGCACCGGCCTGCGCGAGGTAGTACGCCGCCGCGGAGCCCACGTTGCCCCAGCCCTGCACGATGACCCGCTTGTCCTCGACCCCGCGACCCGCGGATCCGCCGTGGCCGTAGATGTCGTGGAACTGCACCACGGACTCGGCCACGCCCCACCCGGTCGCGAGGTCGGCGATCGTGTACTTCGCGTCCGGGTCGGGGGTGTAGCGGCGGTCCTCCACGACCTTCGAGACGCCGGCCCGCAGCAGGCCCACCCGGTGCACCAGGTCCCGCTCGTCGGCGGCGAAGTGGCCGTTGACGATGCCCTCCTGCGGGTGCCACAGGCCGTACCGCTCGGTCATCGGGATCACGTCGAGCACCTCGTCGACGTTGAGGTCGCCGCCCGTGCCGTAGTAGGCCTTCAACAGCGGCGTCACGGCCTTGAACCAGCGGGCGAGGACGCCGTCGCGGCGCGGGTCGGTCGGGTCGAAGTCGATCCCGGACTTGGCGCCGCCGATCGCGGGACCGGAGACGGTGAACTTGACCTCCATCGTCTTCGCCAGCGCCTCCACCTCGGCGCGGTCCAGATTCCGGCGCATCCGGGTCCCGCCACCGGCGGCCCCGCCGCGCAGGGAGTTGATCACGGCCCAGCCCTTCGCGGACGTCTCGGAGTCGTGCCACTCGAAGACGATCTCTGGGGGCTGGGACTCGTACCTGCCCAACAGCCCCTTCACCGACTCGCCCATCACGCGTCTCCCCTCTCCGTCGTCCACTTCGATGCCGAGATCCGGCCGCGCGCCTCGCCGAAGCCGATCCGGCTGCCGTCGGCCCCCGGCGCGGTCGCCCGCAGGACCACCTCGTCGCCGTCCTCCAGGAACGTGCGCTGCGCTCCCGCGACGGTCACCGGCTCCGACCCGCCCCAGGTGAGCTCGATGAACGCACCGCGCTGGTCGCGCTCCGGGCCGGAGATGGTGCCGGAGGCGAACAGGTCGCCGGGCCGGGTCGGTGCCCCGTTGACCGTGAGGTGGGCGAGCATCTGCGCGGGAGACCAGTACATGGCGGCGTACGGCGGCCGGCTGACCACCTCGCCGTTCCACTCCACCTCGACGTCGATGTCGAGCCCCCACGGCTCGTCGAGCGAGAGGTACGGCAGCACGGGCGGGTGCTGTCGCGGGGTCGGCACCCGGGCCGCGTCGAGCGCCAGCAGCGGCACCACCCAGGGCGAGATCGTGGACGCGAACGACTTGCTGAGGTTCGGGCCGAGCGGGACGTACTCCCAGGCCTGGATGTCGCGGGCCGACCAGTCGTTGAACAGCACGACGCCGAAGATGTGGCGGTCGGCCTCGGTGACGTGGATCGGCTCGCCGAGGGGGTTGCCGGTGCCGACCACGAAGCCCAGCTCGGCCTCGATGTCGAGCCGGGTGGATGGCCCGAAGACCGGGGCCTCGTCATTAGGGCCCTTGCGCTGGCCCGCGGGCCGCACCACGTCGGTGCCCGAGACGACCACCGACGCCGAGCGGCCGTGGTAGCCGACCGGAAGGTGCCTCCAGTTCGGCAGCAGCGGCTCGGGGTTGTCGGGCCGGAACAGCCGGCCGAGGTTCGCCGCGTGGTGCTCGGAGGCGTAGAAGTCGACGAAGTCGGCGACCTCGAACGGCAGGTGCATCGTCACCGCGCCCACCGGGTGCACGGCCGCGTCCGGTACGTCGCCGCGCAGCGCCTCGGCCAGCCGCTGCCGGACCTCCACCCAGCGCCCGTGACCCTCGGCCAGGAACGCGTTGAGAGTCGGCTGCGCGAACACGTCGTCGCCGAGGAGCAGCGCCAGGTCGACCACCTGGTCGCCGTACCTGGTGCAGCCCCGGGGAGCGCTGCCCGGCACCGAGTAGACGCCGTAGGGCAGGTTGGCCGGGCCGAAGAGCGAGTCCGCGTCGACGGTGAGCCGGGTCATCGCAGGTCCCTCAGCAGCGCCCGGTCGAGCAGGCCGAGATCGGCCAGCTCGGTGACAGGCTCGGAGATCACGCAGGTGCCGAACGAGCGGAACGTCTCCCGTGCCCGCGGCGGCAGGGTGGCCGCGCGCGCGGCCAGCACCGTCCCGTCGCGCTCGGCCAGCACGCCGGCCACCTCGTCGACGTCGGCGCCGCCCAGCGCCGCGTCGGTGGCGACGAGGAGGTTCAGGAACCCGTGCTGCTCGAAGCCGGTGACCGGGTCGGTGTTGCGCACGGCGTGGTGGAGCCCGGCGGTCGCCTTGAACGGCACGCCGAGCCGGACCGCGGAGACGACGGCCTCGGCGAGCTCGGCCTCGTCGGGGTAGAGGTCGGCGTGCACGCCGCCCGTGCGCAGCTTCGCGAGGTACGGCGACCCGGCGAGCTCGGCGAACAGCTCGTCGCGTCGCGCGTCGCGCGGCACCTCGACGTACACCGCGACGCCGGCCGCGGCCCCGGGGTCGCGGCCGAGCGCCTCGGTCAGCATGGGCACCACGGCTGCGGAGTGCAGGCCGGCGGGGACCACCACCTCGAGGGCGACGAGAGCGGCGCCGGTAACGGCGTCCACCCCGCGCATCGCCTCGCCGACGTGGGCGGGGGAGGGAAGCACCACGGAGAGGTCGAGGTCGCCGGCCGGGACCTCGGGCAGGGCCGCGACGACGTCCGCGAGCGCCGGGAGGTTCTTCAGAGCGACGACGAGCGGGCCGACCAGGTCGCTGTGGCTGCCGGCGCGGTGGGCGAGGTGTGCGGGCACCGCCTGCGCCAGCGGCAGGTTGCCCGGCGGGAAGATCGCGGCATCGTCGCACAGTCGGGCGAACACCGGCGGAGCGGCCATCGTGGTCCTCATGCGTCCTCCTGAGGGGTGGGTCGGTGCGCGCCGCGGGACCAGGTGTAGACGTACTCGCCGTCGTCCGCGGCGCGTCCGGCCTCGCCGAGCTCGAGGGGCCGGAAGGTGTCGACCATGACCGCGAGCTCGTCGAAGAACTCCACGCCGATCGACTTCTCGTAGGCGCCCGGCTGCGGGCCGTGCGGGTAGCCGCCCGGGTGCAGGCTGATCGAGCCCTGGCCGATGCCCGAGCCCTTGCGCGCCTCGTAGTCGCCGCCGCAGTAGAACATCACCTCGTCGGAGTCGACGTTGGAGTGGTAGTAGGGCACCGGGATCGACAGGGGGTGGTAGTCCACCTTGCGCGGCACGAAGTTGCAGATGACGAAGTTGTGCCCCTCGAAGACCTGGTGCACGGGCGGCGGTTGGTGCACCCGCCCGGTGATCGGCTCGAAGTCTGCGATGTTGAACGCGTAGGGATACAGGCAGCCGTCCCAGCCGACGACGTCGAACGGGTGGTGCGGCAGGACGTGCACGGTCCCCGCGATGCCGCCCGGCCCGGGACCGCGGTGCTTGATCAGCACCTCCACCCCGTCCGTCGTGTCGTCCCCGTCCTGCTCGCCGGCCAGGTGGGGCGCGGTGGGCGCGCGGAGGTCGCGCTCGCAGTACGGCGCGTGCTCGAGGAGCTGGCCGTAGCGGGACAGGTAGCGCTTGGGCGGGCCGATGTGGCTGTTCGCCTCGATCGCGTAGAGCCGCAGCGGCAGCTCGCCCGGCACCCAGCGGTGGGTGGTGGCGCGCGGCAGCACCACGTAGTCGCCCTGCCCCACGGAGAGGTCGCCGAACACCGTCTCCACCGTGGCGGTGCCGGACTCGACGTAGACGCACTCGTCGCCGATCGCGTTGCGGTACAGCGGCGAGGGCTCGCCGCAGACGACGTAGCTGATCCGCACGTCGGCGTTGCCGAGCACCAGCCGACGGCCGGTCACGGCGTCGTACGCCTTCCACGCCATCTCGTCCGGGCCGGCGAACAGCTCGTGGAGCCGCAGGTGCCGCGGCACCAGCGGGTGGTTGGCCGTCGTGCCGAGGTCGCCGAGGTCCCACGGGCGCGCCTCGAGCACCGCCGACGGCAGGTGCCGGTGGTAGAGCAGCGAGGAGTCGGAGCTGAACCCCTCCTCGCCCATCAGCTCCTCGTAGCGCAGGTTGCCCCGGTCGTCGCGGAACTGTGTGTGCCGCTTCGGCGGCACCTCGCCGATGCGCTGGTAGTGGGCCATGACGGTTCCTCCGGTGGTCGGGCTGATCGGACCTGCCGAGACCTAGACGTTGCCGCGCCGCTCCTGCTCCCGCTCGATGGCCTCGAAGAGGGCCTTGAAGTTGCCCTTGCCGAAGCCGAGGGAGCCGTGGCGCTCGATGAACTCGAAGAAGACCGTCGGGCGGTCGCCGATCGGCTTGGTGAAGATCTGCAGCAGGTACCCGTCCTCGTCGCGGTCGACGAGGATGCGCCGCTTCTGCAGCTCCTCGATCGGCACCCGGACCTCGCCGATCCGCGCGCGCAGCTCGGGGTCCTCGTAGTAGGAGTCGGGAGTGTCGAGGAACTCGATGCCCTCGTCACGGAGCGCGTCGACGGTCTGCAGGATGTCGTTGGTCGCGAGGGCGAGGTGCTGCGCGCCGGGACCGCCGTAGAACTCGAGGTACTCGTCGATCTGCGACTTGCGCTTGCCGAGGGCCGGCTCGTTGAGCGGGAACTTCACCCGGTGGTTGCCGTTGGCCACGACCTTCGACATCAGCGCGGAGTAGTCGGTGGCGATGTCGTCGCCGATGAACTCGGCCATGTTGGTGAACCCCATGACCCGCCGGTAGAAGTCGACCCACTCGTCCATCCGGCCCAGCTCGACGTTGCCGACGATGTGGTCGAGGGCCTGGAACAGTCGCTTCGGGGCCCCCTCCCGCTTCCGGTACGACGACCGGCGCGCCACGTAGCCGGGCAGGTAGGGGCCGTCGTACCGCGACCGGTCGACGAGGGTGTGCCGCGTCTCGCCGTAGGCGGCGATCGCGCCGGTGCGGACGGTGCCGTGCTCGTCGCTGACGTCGTGCGGCTCCTCCAGCACGGTGGCGCCCTGCGCCCGCGCGTGCTCGATGCAGCGGTCGACGTCGGGCACCTCGAGGGCGATGTCGACGATGCCGTCGCCGTGCCGGCGGTGGTGCTCGATGAGCGGGCTCGCGGGGTCGACGCCGCCCTTGACGACGAAGCGCACCGCGCCGCTCTTGAGGACGTAGGCGACGTGGTCGCGGTTGCCGGTCTCCGGGCCGGAGTAGGCGATCAGCTCCATGCCGAACGCCGACTGGAAGAAGTGGGCCGACTGGGTCGCGTTGCCGACGGCCCACACGGCGGCGTCCCAGCCGGTGACGGGGAAGGGGTCGCTGCTGTCGTCGTACTCGACGAGGCCGACGAGCTGCTTGAGGCTGTCGAGGTCGAGCTCGGCCAGCCGCTCCTCGCTGGTCAGGGTCTCCTGGAGGGACAACGCGGGTCCTTTCGGTGCACGAACCGGGCTGGGTGCACCCTGCTCCGTCGAGGCGCAGGGTGACAAGATGCGCACCCGGAGGTAGGCAGACCGACGGATCCGGCCTGTTCGACCGCATCGCAGCTGGTCAGATCGCCTAGTCTGGTGACGTGGAGCACAATCCCCTGCGGATCGACCGGCTGGACATCGCCCTGCTCGAGGCGCTCACCGAGCACCCCCGGGCCGGAGACCTCGAGCTGTCGCGCGTCACCAGCGTCGCGCGGGCGACCGTGCAGAGCCGGCTGCGGAGGCTCCAGGAGGCCGGCGTGATCGCCGACTGGGACCCGACCGTCGACGTGGCCGCGGCCGGCTTCCCGGTCCAGGCGTTCGTCACGCTGGAGATCTCGCAGGGGGCGCTCGACGAGGTGTCCCGCGACCTGACCGCGATCCCGCAGGTGCTCGAGGCCTACGTGACGACCGGCTCCTTCGACGTGCTGTGCCGTGTGGCCACCCAGTCGCACCCGGAGCTCCAGGCGACGCTGGTGCGGATCGACAAGTCGCCCTCGGTGGTGCGCTCCACGAGCGTGATGGTGCTCTCCGTCCTCGTCGAGCCGCGGGTGCTGCCCCTGCTGGCGAGTGCCGAGGCGGCGCCGAGCAGCCGGGCACCCGCCTACCGGCGGGGCTGAGCCGCCCTCAGGCTGCGGTGAGCCGGCCCGCGCCGAGCACGGCGGGTCCGTGGCCGATCTGGACGCCGGCACGGATCAGCTGCTGGCGCTCCTCCTCCGACTCGATGCCGCCGGCGACCACGGTCGCGCTGGTGTGCCGGGCGAAGAGGACCGCTGCGGCGAGCAGTGCCTCGACGATCACCGGGTTGCCGTTGCGCAGCGCCGCCATGTCGAGCCGGAGCAGGTCGGGCCGCAGGTTGACGAGGCGATGCATGGCGGCCCGGCCGGTGCCGTGGTCGTCGAGCGCCACGGACGCGCCACGGGCCCTGAGCTCGTCGAGCGCGGTCACCGTCGCCGCGTCCAGGCCGACCCCCTCGGTGACCACGAGGTCGAGGACGATGCCGGACAGGTCGGCGGGCAGGGCCGCCTGCACCTCCGGATCGGTGAGTGCCCCGAGCGGCACCGGCAGCGTCAGCACGCCGCCGCCGTCCCAACCGCTCAGCGCCCTCCGGATGCCCGGTGCGTCCGGCGGCGTCGTCGCCTTGAGGGCGAGCCGCCTCCCCGTCGACAGCTCGACCACGGGGAGGTAGTGCGCCGACGGCGCGGTCGGCTCCGGGTCCGGCGTCGCGGTGGCGACCACCGGGATAGCGGCGGCGCCGTCGTGGACGACGATCCGGTTCCGGCCTGAGCGCTTCGCTTGGTAGAGCGCCTGGTCGGCGCGCGCGACGAGCGCAGCCGGGTCGTCGCCGTCGTGCCACGACGCCATGCCGATGGAGCAGGTCTGCCCGTGGCTGACCGCCCGCCGCATCCGGTCCAGCAGCGCCTCGGCCTCCGCCACGGCCAGACCGGGCAGCAGCACGGTGAACTCCTCGCCGCCGTACCGGGCCAGGAAGCCGCGCCCCTCCACGATCTGCGCCCACGCGGCGGTCGTCTCCTTGAGGACCAGGTCGCCCATCGCGTGGCCGTGAGCGTCGTTGAACCGCTTGAAGTGGTCCATGTCGAGCACGGCAGCGGTCAGTGGCGTCTCGTGGTCGCGGGCGAACGCGCAGGCCCGCGAGAGCTCGTGGTCCCAGGTGCGGCGGTTGGCCACGCCCGTCAGGCCGTCCTTGCGCGCCAGCGCGGCCAGCTGCACCGCCTTCTGCTGCAGCTGCTGCAGGAGGTCGGCGATGCGCAGCACCACGAAGAGGGCGGTGAGACAGCCGCCGATCAGCAGGGTCAGCGACCCCCGGTGCACGGTGCCGTCGAGGTGAGCAGCGACGAAGCCCGAGATCGGGGTCAGCACCAGCGCCACCCCGAGCCAGACGACCCGCCCGGTGCCGATGTGACCGGAGGTCCGGGTCGCGGGCTCCGTCAGGGCGGTGGCCGAGGGGTGCACGGCGGCGTACCCCACGAGCACGTAGGAGGCGACGTAGACGGGGTCGACCCACCCTGCGTAGGCCGTCTCCGCCAGCACGCCGCTGACGTAGCCGAGGTCCGCGACCAGCATGGCGGCCAGGCCGCCGATCAGCGCCCACAGCGAGACGTTGCGGACCATGCCGGTGGTCAGCAGCCGCACCACCAGGGCCAGCACCAGGAGGTCGCCGGCCGGGTAGGCGGCGGCGACCGTCTCCTCGAGCATGGTGTGACCGCCCGAGGCCGCGGCCGGGCTGACGAAGAAGAGCGTGCCCGCGGCGGTGAGCGCGGTGGCGAGGATCGAGGCGTCGAGGTACGCCGAGCGGTCGCTGCCCCGCTGCCGGGAGCGCACCAGCCACAGCATCCCGAGCGCCAGCGCCGGGTAGCAGGCGAGGTAGGCCGGGTCGGCGAGGGAGGGGTGCGGGACCTCGCCGTACCGCCGCTCGATCGAGACGTAGAGGACGTCACCGACGAGGAAGAACGCCTGCGCGACCGCCAGGGCCCACCACGCGCGCCGTCGGCCGGCGGGCTGGAGGAGGGCGCCGAGGCACGACAGGAGGGTGCCGTAAGCGGCTCCCGCGAGGTAGACCGGGCCGTCGGCCGGGCCGCCCACCAGGGGGACGTAGACGGCGAGGATCACGGCGCCGAGGACGAGGCTCGCGGTGGCGAGGGCGTGTGCCGCGAGGGCCGACCGACGCCTTTCGGTCGCGCCTGCCTCCGCACGGCGGACCGCCGGACGCACGCTCATCCGGCCACCGCGGCCGGGCTGGCGGGGAACTCGGCCTGCGCCACAGGCCGGCCGAAGAGGTAGCCCTGGGCGCGGTCGCAGCCGATCGCCCGCAGCAGGTCCCACTGGCCCGTCGTCTCCACGCCCTCGGCGACGATCTCCAGCCCGAGGTCGTGACCGGCGTAGATCATCCACCGCACCAGTCGGGTGATCCGCGGGTCCACGGTGATCTGCTGGATGATGCTGAGGTCGAGCTTCACGCCGGTCAGGGGCAGCTCGAGGATCCGCTGGAGGGTGGAGTGCCCGGTGCCGAAGTCGTCGGCGTCCAGCTTGACGCCGCCGTCCCGCAGCTCCTCCAGCTCGCGCCGGATGGCGGCGACCGGAGTCGGTCCGCCGGTCTCGGTGAGCTCGAGGGTGAGTAGGTCGGGTGCCACGCCGGTGTCCTCGAGGGCCTCGAAGACGGTGCGCGCGAAGCCGGGCTGCACCGCCTGCATCGCGGACACGTTGACCGAAACGCCGAACGGAGGGCGGACGGCGCCGCCATCGTAGAGCGCGCGCAGCGCCCGCAACGACCCGCGCAGGACCTGGCGGCCCACGGGCAGCATGAGTCCCGTCGCCTCGAGCATCGGCACGAACTGAGCCGGCGAGATCACCCCGCGGTCGGGGTGGATCCAACGCACCAGCGCCTCGGCTCCGCACATGGCACCGGTGCGCACGTCGATCACCGGCTGCAGCCACGGCACGAACTCGCTGGCGTCGATCGCCGCCCGAACCCGCTGCGGGTCGAGGACGTCGCTGGTCTCGAAGCCGGGCGTCAGGCCGGCGCGGTGGTCGGCGCGCTGCAGCTCCATCTGGGCGATCACCTGCCGGGCGACCCGGCGCAGCCAGTCGAGCATCTCGGCGGGGAACGGCCGCGGCACGGTGTCGGCCACGACCAGCGCTCCCAGCGGGAGGCCGTCGCGACCGATCAGCGGCACCCCGGCGTGCGACCGGATGCCCGCCTCGACGGTTCGGGCCCAGCGGCTGTCGGCGGCCGTGTCCTCGACGACCAGCGGCTCCCGCCGCCCGACCACGGTGCTGCAGAAGCTCCCCGCCCGTGGTCCTTCCTGGACCGTCGTGCCGTACCGCGCCTTCAGCCACAGGCGGTCCGCGTCGAGCAGGGCGACGGCGGCGATCGGTGCGTCGCACAACGTGGCGGCCATCCGGGCGAGGTCGTCGAACACGGGATCCGGCGGGGTGTCGAGCAGCCCGTAGGAGCGCAGCGACTCCAACCGGTCGTGCTCGTACGCGTCCAGGGGGCCGTGCGGGGCCCAGGAGCCGGTGCCGTTCATGCGGGTCCAGACGTCGGAGCGGGGAAGGATGCGTCGAGTGTGTCTGCCGGGCTCGCGGCCGGCCTACGGCTGTTCGGCCGGAGATGTGGGGACCAACGTCCCTCCGGTCGCCCGGCCCTCGCAGCGTGCCGGCCCGGCGGAAAAATGGAAGCCGCCGCAGGCGTCTCGGGTCACCTGCGGCGGCAAGAGGAAGACTGCCAGACCGGTCCGGCCGCTGTCACCGGATCGGCCGGCAAAGACCGGAAATCAGGACAAGGTCCCGACCCGGTCACGGCTCGAAGGCCGGCTCACAGCTTGAAGGTCAGCGCCAGCCGGTAGTCGGTGTTCATGTAGTTGACCAGGGACGTGAGCCGCTTCTCCCGGACCTGGGTCTTCGAGGTGCCGATGGTCACGCCCACGATGTTGCCGTAGACGCTGGAGTTCCACTTGCCCTGCACGAAGGAGGGCCAGGTGCTGCCCGGCGGGAGGTCGAGCTGCTTGTCGTCGAGCTTCTTCTGGGCCGCCTTCGCGTGCCGCTCGGTGTCGAAGACGAGGAACACGTGCGTCAGCCGCACCTTGCCCTGCAGCGAGGTGTAGGTCCACTGCACGGCGTACTCGCACCGCTGCCGGCTCAGCGCGTTGCCCGCCTCGACGGGTGCGCACGAGTCGTGGTCGCGGGACGACACCAGGCGCGCCTTGTGCTCGACGTCGCCGAGCTTGAAGTCCCAGTCGCCGGGGAAGTCGGACCTCTTCACGTCGCCGTGGATGTCGTCGCCGGTGTCGTCCGACGGCGTGTACGGCGTGTGGGGCGGGCTGGTGGAGCTCGGCGGGCCGGTCGGACTGGTCGGGCTGGTCGGGCCGGTGGGTGCGGAGGTGCTGGTGCTGCTCGGCCCGTCGCCGGCGCGCCGGTCGTCGTCCTCGTCGGCGGCGCTCACCAGGAAGAAGGCGCCCACGCCGAGCGCCGACAGCACCACGACCGCGAGCCCGACCAGGGCGACGACGAGGCCGACGTTGCGCCGCGGTGGGCCGCCGCTGGGCGGGCCCCCGTAGGGCGGTCCGCCGTACGGCGGTCCGGGTGGCGGCCCCTGGGGAGGGAGACCGGGAGGGCCGGGCGGCGGTCCCCAACCCGGAGGGCCGGACGGCGGAGGTGACGCCGGCGGTCCCGGCCACGGCTGTCCCGAGGGCGGTGGGGGCGGGTAGCTCATCGGTGCTCCTTGGTCGCGGGCCGGGTGGAGCGGCTCCTACCCCGGGCCCGCGCCATTGAACCCCGGGAGGGCTCGAGGAGACCGCGCGGGGCTCTTGATCGATCCAATCCGGGCGGGCGTGTGGCGTTGCCCACGCCGGATGTGCGTCGTACGCGTCCCGGTGCCATGGTGACCCCCGAGCGGACGACGATGTCCATGGATCGGGCGATTCGCACCCCGGGTCGACCCGGGTGTGCTGTGGGGTAGCGTGCCCACACCTTGACAAGGACCGAAAGGCTGGCGAGAAGCATGGTGGATGTGGAGCGGGCGCTCGACGAGGCAGGCCTCACGAACCCCCACGTTCGGGAGTACGTCGCGCACTGGGCCGGGATCACCGGCGCCGACCGGATCGAGGTCGTGTCCGCGGCGGACGACGCACGGTTGGTCCAGGAGTCGCTCGACGCGGGGGAGCTCCTTCCCGCCGGTGAGGGCCTCTATTACTCGCGCAGCTACTTCAAGGACACCGCTCGTGCCGAGGAGCGCACGATCGTGGCGACCAACGACGAGCGCGACAAGGGCGTCTACAACAACTGGCGCCCCGCCTCGGAGATGAAGCCGAAGCTCGTCGAGCTGATGACCGGCGCCTCCGCGGGCAAGACGATGTACGTCATCCCCTACCTGATGGCGCCGAAGGGATCGCCGCTGGAGAAGTTCGCCGCGGGTGTCGAGCTGACCGACAACCGCAACGTGGTCCTCCAGATGATCCGCATGGCCCGCGTCGGCGTGGAGTACATCAACGACCTCGGTGACTCCTTCGTCAAGGCGGTGCACGTCACCGGCGACCTGGAGAACCTGGGCCAGGGCACCCCCGACGACAAGCGCTACTTCGTGACGGTCGCCGACGAGCGCACGATCCTGCACTTCGGCTCGTCGTACGGCGGCAACGCGCTGCTCGGCAAGATCGCCCACGGCCTGCGCCAGGGCTCCTACGACGGCTGGAAGAACGGCTTCCTCGTGGAGCAGTTCATGCTGCTCGGGATCACCGACAAGCAGACCGGCAAGAAGTACAACATCTGTGGCGGCTTCCCCTCGGCGTCCGGCAAGACCAACCTCGCGATGACGCTGGCGCCCGACGCGCTGGGCGACCGCTACTACGTCGAGTTCTACGGCGACGACATCGCGTGGCTGTGGGTCGGCGAGGACGGCAAGCTCTACGGGATGAACCCGGAGTACGGCGTCTTCGGTGTCGCCAAGGACACCAACGAGAAGACCAACCCCACCGCGATCGACTCGATCGTGCCGGGCACCGGGGCGATCTTCACCAACGTCGCCTACAACGAGAAGACCCAGGAGGTGTGGTGGGAGGGCCGCGGCCCGAAGCCCACCGACCTCGACGGCTGGCTGGACTGGAAGGGCGAGCGGATCGCCGACCGCGCGCCGGAGGACGCCGACGCGCCGTGGGCCCACCCCAACAGCCGGTTCACCACGACGCTGGCCAACGTGCCCAACGTCGCGAAGGACTTCGAGGACCCGGCCGGCGTCGAGATCCACGGCATCATCTTCGGTGGCCGCACCCGCGACCGTGAGCCGCTGATCCGGGCGATCAACGACGTGGCCGAGGGCGTGTACGACGGCCTCACCCTCGGTGCCGAGGCGACCGCCGCCGCCGACGGCCTCGAGGGCGTGCTGCGCTACGACCCGATGTCGATGCGGCCGTTCATGTCCTACGCGGAGGCCGACTACGCCGCGCACTGGCTGGAGGTCATCGGCCGGGCGACCGAGAAGCCGATCTTCGCCCACGTGAACTGGTTCCAGCGCGGGGAGGACGGCCGCTTCCTGTGGCCGGGCTACCGCGAGAACCTGCGCCCGCTGGTGTGGCTGATGCAGTACAAGGCCGGCGAGGTCTCCGGCGTGGAGACCGCGGTGGGCGTGCTGCCGCAGAAGGACGAGCTGCTGCTCGACGGCCTCGACGAGCAGGCGCTCGCCGACCTCGACCGCGTGCTCGCCATCGACGTGGAGCGCTGGCAGCAGGAGATGGGCCACCGCGAGAAGCACCTCGCCCAGTTCGACGGCCTGCCCGAGGAGATCTGGGCCGCCCACCGCCGGGTCGCGGAGGCCCTCGACCGGCAGTAGCCACCAGGCAACAGCCCCGCCGCTCGACGGCCCGCACCGCTCCGGTGCGGGCCGTCGCGGGTTTCGGGGGCGGGTGCGGCGCGGGCGAGCTCGCTTGTAACTCGGTGTTCGGTCCTCTACCTCGGCGCTGTGACCGGTCACAAGACCGTGGTAGATGCCCGAACACCGTGGTGGAGGACCGAACACCGAGTTACAAGCCCGGTACGGCGCGTGCCCGAACACCGAGTTACAAGCCCGGTCCGGCTCGCGCCCGACCCCGGCCTACACGTCCGGTACGGCGAGCCGCGTCTCCTCCCCCCGCCCCCGGAGCATCGCGGTGCCGTGCTCCCGCCAGCGCTCGGCCTCGCCCGACCCGGCGGCGCGGGCGCACTCCACCGAGTCCCAGGACGCGAGCACGCAGCTGGGCACATCCTTGGCGAGGTCGGTCAGCCGGGACGCGGAGTTCACCGCGTCGCCGATGACGGTGTACTCGAAGCGCTGCTCGTGACCGACGTTGCCCGCGACGACGTGGCCGGTGGCGACGCCGATGCCGGCACCGACCTCGGGCACCTCGTCGGCCAGCCGGGCCGCCATCGCGCGGGCCGCGCGCAGCCCGGCGCTGGCGTGGTCGTCGAGCTCGACCGGTGCGCCGAAGATCGCCAGGACCGCGTCGCCGATGAACTTGTTGACGAGCCCGTGGTGGCGGTCGACCTCGTCGACGACCACGCCGAAGAACCGGTTCAGCACGCCGACGACCTCGGTCGGGGAGTGCTCGGTGGCGTAGCGGGTCGACCCGACGAGGTCCACGAACAACACGGTGCACTCCCGGGTCTCGCCGCCGAGCTCGATCTCGCCCGCGCCGAGCGCCGCGGCGGCCGCCGCGACCTCCTGGCCGACGTGGCGACCGAAGAGGTCGCGGATCAGCTCCCGCTCGCGCAGGCCCTCGACCATCTCGTTGAACCCGCGCTGGAGCTGGCCGAGCTCGGTGCCGTCGTAGACCACCACCTCCGCGTCGAGGTCGCCGGCGGCGACCTGCTGCATGGCGTCGCGGACCGAGAGCAGCGGCGCGACGACCGAGCGCGCGTTGAGGTCGGTCAGCAGCAGGCCGAAGCTGAGCACGATGCCGCAGACGACGATGGTGACCGTCGCGAGCTGCCCCAGCGTGGCGTCGGACCCGGGTAGCAGCGCGAGGATCGACGCGACCAGCAGGCCGACGACCGGGGCGGCGGTGCCAAGCACCCAGAAGATCACCATCCGCGGGCCGACGCCCACGCCGCGGATGCGGCGGGTGAGGTGGGTGTCCTCCAGGGCGCGGGCGGCGATCGGTCGCAGCGTGAACTCGGTCAGCAGGTAGGACACGCCGGCGACCACGACCGCACCGATCCCGACGGTGAGGCCGGTGCCCACCGCCCGGGAGGGCTGCAGCACGATCGTCAGCACCGTGAAGAGGACGACGCCGCCCATCCAGATCGAGAACTGGGCGGCGGTGAGGGCCAGCGGCACGCGCAGGGCCTGCGCCCGCTGGGTGCGGTCGGGGTCGGCGTCGGGCTGGGTGGCCCAGCGCAGGGCACGCAGCGACAGCGTCGTACCCCAGATCGCGCCGACCACGATCGCGAGGAACACGTAGGTGGGGATGGCGATGGCGAGGGCCAGCATCATCGCGCCGTTGGGCGCGGGGGAGGGGACCGCCCAGGTGTTGATGACGAAGACCACCAGCGCGCCGACCAGGTTGGTGGTGACGAGCATGCCGGTGAGCAGCACCTGGATGCGGATCCGCAGTTGCCGGGGTCCCTGGTCGCGAGGGCCCAGCAGCCGGGACCCGAACGGGCCCCGCCGACGGGACGGTGGTCGGCGCGGCATGTTGGGAAGCGTAGTGCCGGATGTGGGATGACCTGATTGGATCGCGTCATGACCGGGCCGCGCACCTTCTCCGCGGAGGAGATCACCGATGCCTACGCCGCCTTCCACGCCGAGGTGGCGACGTTCGTCGAGACCGGGGACTGGACCGGGTACGCCGACCTGTTCACCCCCGACGCGGTTTACGTCGAGCACGCGATGGGGACGTTCCGGGGGCGCGAGGAGATCCGGGCGTGGTCGGTGCGCACGATGACGTCGTACCCGGGCCGGGTGATGACCGGCTTCCCGCTCTCCTGGCAGGTGGTCGACGCCGACGAGGCCCGCCTCGTCTGCGAGGTCCGCAACCCCATGCCCGACCCCGGTGACGGAACCATGCTCGAGGAGCCCAACATCACGATCATGACGTACGCCGGCGACGGCCTCTTCTCGTGCGAGGAGGACGTCTACAACCCGTTGCGCTTCCACGCCATGGCCCTGACCTGGGCGCGGATCGCGGCCGAGCACGGCAACGCCGACGAGGACGTGCTCGCCTGGCTCGAGCGGTTCGCCCCGGCCGGTGCCGGCGGCTCCCGGCGACGGGCCGAGCAGGCGTGACGAGCACGGCCAAGCGCCTGGCCCTCGAGATCCTCGGCTGGGTGCTGCTCGTCGCGGGGCTCGCCGCGATGGTGCTCCCCGGTCCGGGCCTGATCCTGCTGTTCGCCGGGCTCGCGGTGCTGTCCCAGCAGTACACCTGGGCCGAGCGCTGGCTGGAGCCGGTGCAGCTGCGGGCGCTCCGCGGTGCCGCCGAGGGCGTGGAGACCTGGCCGCGGATCATCATGTCCACCGTCTTCGCCCTGGGCATCGGCGTCTTCGGCGTCGTGTGGATCGTCCGGCCCGACGTGCCGTCGTGGTGGCCGGTGGCCGACCGCTGGTGGCTGTTCGGCGGAGTCTGGACCGGCGTCACCCTGCTGATCTCGTCGGTGATCGCCCTCGCGCTCCTGGTCTACTCCTACCGTCGTTTCCACGGGAGGCCGGAGGCGCTCGCCGAGCTCGCGGGCGCGATCGAGGAGGCCGACGAGGAGGTGCAGGAGGCGCTCGAGCGCCGCCGGCGCCGCCACGACCAGGAGGAGGAGCGTTGACCACGAGCACGACGGGCCCGGACGACGGACGGTCCATGCGGGAGCGGATGCTCGCGGGCGAGCTCTACCTCGCCGACGACCCGGAGCTGATCGAGGGGCACCTGCGAGCCACCGACCTGATGGCCGCCTACAACGCCAGCTCCGCCCGCGACCGCACCGAGCGCCGCCGGCTGCTGCGCGACCTGCTCGGCGCGATCGGCGAGGACACCGACATCCGGCCGCCGTTCTTCGTCGACTACGGCGCCCACATCCGGATCGGCGCCCGCACCTTCGCCAACTACGGCCTGGTCGCCCTCGACGTCGCCCCGATCACGATCGGCGACGACGTGCAGATCGGACCCAACGTGCAGCTGCTCACGCCGACCCACCCGGTCGAGCCCGGACCGCGCCGCGACAAGTGGGAGGCGGGCGCGCCGATCACGATCGGCGACAACGTGTGGCTCGGCGGCGGCGCGATCGTGCTCGCCGGGGTCACGATCGGCGACAACACCGTGGTCGGCGCGGGCGCCGTCGTCACCAAGGACCTGCCCGCCGACGTCGTCGCCGTCGGCAACCCCGCGCGGGTCGTCCGACAGCTCGACGGCTGAACCGGCCCGCCCGACCCCGGCCGTACGGCCGGTTCCGTCGGGCCCGGCGGCTAACCTCGCCCCACGATGGCCCTCCACCTCCACCGCGCGGCTCGCACGGACCACCTCGCCGACCAGCTCGGCGACCTGCTCGCGACGCCGCTGCCGGATCCGTTCGCCGACGAGGTCGTGGTGGTGCCGGCGAAGGGCGTGGAGCGCTGGCTGACCCAGCGCCTGTCCCACCGGCTCGGTGCCGGTGAGGGCCGCGGCGACGGGGTGTGTGCCGGGGTCCGGTTCCTCCAGCCGGCCTCGCTGGTCGGGCTGCTCCTCGGGCGCGACCGCGACGACCCGTGGCAGCCCGAGCGCCTGGTGTGGCCGCTCCTGGCCACCATCGACGAGAGCCTCGACGAGCCCTGGTGCGCCGCCCTCGCCATTCACCTGGGCCACGGGCTCGCCGGTGACGAGGGCGAGCTGCGGCGCAGCCGGCGGTGGTCGGTCGCGCGCCGCCTCGCCGAGCTGTTCGCGTCGTACGCCGCCCAGCGGCCCGCGCTCATCGCCGACTGGCGGGAGGGCCGCGACACCGACGGGGCGGGAGCGCCGCTCGCCGACGACCTCCGGTGGGAGGCCGAGCTGTGGCGTCGGCTGCTGGAGCGGATGGCGGCCACGGGCCTCGGCGAGCCGCCCGACGTCCGCCACGCCCGCGTCTGCGCCGAGCTCCGATCCGGCGCGGTGACCGGCCTGGACCTGCCCGACCGGCTGTCGCTCTTCGGCCACACCCGCTTGCCGGAGACCGAGGTCGACCTGCTGGTGGCGCTCGGGGAGCACCGGGAGGTGCACCTGTGGCTGGCGCAGCCCTCGGCCGCGCTGTGGGACGCGATCGTCGCCGCCGGCGCCGAGGTCCGCCGCCGATCCGGGCCGTCCGCGCCGGACGGCAGTGCCGAGCTGGTCGGCCACCCGCTCCTGGCCTCGCTCGGCCGCGACTCCCGCGAGCTCGCCGTGGTGCTCGGCTCCCGGGTCCGGGCCGGCGAGGCCGTCGACCGCGGCGCCGCCCCCGATCCCGAGGCACCCGCGACGCTGCTGGGCTGGCTGCAGCACGACCTCCGCGCCAACGCGGCGCCGGACGCTGCGGTCCGCGCCGAGCGCCCGCCCGACCGTGCCGACCTCAGCGTGCAGGTGCATGCCTGCCACGGCGCCTCCCGCCAGGTCGACGTGCTGCGCGAGGTGCTGGTGGGCCTGCTCGAGGACGACCCGACGCTCGAGCCGCGCGACATCGTGGTGATGTGCCCCGACATCGAGGCCTACGCGCCGCTGATCTCCGCGGGGTTCGGCCTCGGCGAGCTGATCGGCGACGGCTCCGGCGACGACCTGCACCCCGCCCACCGGCTGCGCGTGCGGCTGGCCGACCGCGCCGTGAGCAGCACCAACCCGCTGCTGGCGGTCGCGCTGACGCTGGTCGAGCTGGCGGGCGGACGCGCCACCGCCTCCGACGTCCTCGACCTGCTGTCCCGCGAGCCGGTCCGCGCCCGGTTCGGGTTCAGCGACGACGACCTGGCCCGGCTGACCGGGTGGGTGGCGGAGGCCGGGGTCCGGTGGGGCGTCGACGGCACCCAGCGGGCGTCGTACGCCCTGGAGCGGTTCGAGCACAACACCTGGCGAGCCGGCCTCGACCGGCTGCTCCTCGGCGTCGCGATGAGCGGCGACGACCACCGGCACCTGGGCCGTGGGCTGCCCGTCGACGACATCGCCAGCGGCGAGATCGAGCTGGTGGGACGACTGGCTGAGGCGGTGACCCGCCTCGGGGCCTGCCTCAACGCCCTCGCGGTCGCGAGCTCCGCCGACGCGTGGTTCACGGCCATCGCAGACGGCGTCCGCGACCTGTGCGCGGTGGCCGACGACGACGCCTGGCAGCTGCCGCAGTTCGAGCGCGAGCTCGCCCGGGCGCGGGCCAGCGCCGACGAGACCGATCCCGACGTGCCGCTCCGCCTCGCCGACGTGCGGGCGCTGCTCCACGCCCGGCTCTCCGGCCGGCCCACCCGCGCCAACTTCCGCACCGGCACGCTGACGGTGTGCACGATGGTGCCGATGCGCTCGGTCCCGCACCGGGTGGTCTGCCTGGTCGGCCTCGACGACGGCGTCTTCCCCCGCACCAGCGGCGTCGACGGCGACGACGTCCTCGGCCGCGACCCGCTGGTCGGTGAGCGTGACATCCGCGGCGAGGACCGCCAGCTGCTGCTCGACGCGATCCTCGCCGCGGGCGAGCGCCTGGTGGTCACCTACGCCGGCGCCGGCGAGCACAACGGCCAGGAGCGGCCGCCCGCCGTGCCGCTGGGCGAGCTCCTCGACGCGCTCGACCGCACCGCCGCCGCCCCCGTGCGCGACCAGGTGCTGGTGCGTCACCCGCTCCAGCCCTACGACCCGAGGAACCACCGCAGCGGAGCCCTGGTCGGCGACCGGCCGTTCAGCTTCGACCACGCCTCCCTCGCCGGCGCTCGGGCGTCGCTCGGGGAGCGGCGGCCGGCACCGGCGTTCCTGGCCGATCCCCTTCCTGCCGCCCCTCGTCGCGACGTGACGCTGGCCGAGCTGCGCCAGTTCCTGCTCCGGCCCGTGCGGACGTTCCTCCGCGAGCGGCTGCAGGTCTCGACGCCCTTCGAGCCCGACCAGGTCGCCGACACGATCCCGGTCTCGCTCAACGGGCTGGAGGTCTGGCAGGTCGGCGACCGGCTGTTGCGCGAGGTCCTGGCGGCCGACGACCCCGCCGCGACGGCGACCGCGGTGATGACGGCCGAGCAGCTCCGCGGGACGCTGCCCCCCTTCGACCTCGGCCGGCTGGCGCTCACCGGCGTGGTCGAGGAGTGCCAGCAGCTCTTCACCCGTACGGCGCCGCTGCGCGCCGGCACCCCGCGGACCCTCGACATCGAGGTCGACCTGGGCGGCGAGCGGCGGCTCACCGGCACCGTCCCCCGCGTCTACGGCAACCAGGTCGTGTCCTTGTCCTACTCCCGGCTCAAGCCCCGCCAGCGGCTGGTCTCCTGGCTCGACGTGCTGGCGTTGAGCGCGTCGTACCCCGACGAGAGCTGGACCGCCAACGCCGTCGCCCGCTCCAAGGCCGGGCCGCAGCGTGCGCTGGTGGGCGGGCTCGACCAGCGCGCCGTCGACTGGCTGCGCTCCCTCGTCGAGCTCTACGACCTCGGGCTGTCCCGCCCGCTGCCGATCCCGCTCGACACCGCCCACGCCTGGGCCGACGCCAACGCCAAGCTGCAGCGCGGGGCCGACGTCGACCCGGCCGAGGCAGCCGGGAAGGCGTGGACGACCGATCCCCACAACGAGTGGGGCATCAAGGGCGAGGACGACGCTCCCGAGCACCGGCGCGTCTACGGCGCGGGTGCGCCGGTCGACGCGCTGCTCGACGCCGGCCTGGCGACGTACGCCTGGCAGGTGTGGGAGCCGCTGCTCACGGGCGCGGAGCGGGTGGGTCCGCTGTGATGACGCCGTTCGACATCCGCGGGCCGCTGCCGACCGGGACGACGCTGCTCGAGGCGAGCGCCGGCACCGGCAAGACCTGGACGATCGGCGCGCTCGTCACCCGCTACGTCGCCGAGGAGGCGGTGCCGCTCGAGCAGCTGTTGGTCGTCACCTTCGGTCGCGCCGCCAGCCAGGAGCTCCGCGAGCAGGTGCGCCACCAGCTGGTGGAGGCCGAGCGCGCCCTCGGCGACGACCCGGCGCTGGGCCCGGCCGAGGTCACCGACGTGATCGAGCACCTCCTCGACTGCGACGAGGCCGAGCGCCGGCTGCGCCATCGCCGCGTCAGCCAGGCGCTCGCCGACTTCGACGCCGCGACCATCGCCACCATCCACCAGTTCTGCTCGATGGTGCTCGACTCGCTGGGGGTCGCGGGCGACACCGACGCCCGGGCCCGGCTGGTCGAGGACCTCGACGACCTCCTGGTCGAGGTCGTCGACGACCTCTACCTGCGGGCCTTCGCGTCGCTCCCCGAGGGGCAGCAGCCCACCTTCAGCCACGCCGAGGCGCTCGCGATCGCCCGCGCGGCCGTCGGCGATCCCCAGGCCCGCCTGGAGCCCACCGGGGTCCCGCGCACGGAGCCGGCCGGGCGCCGGGTCGCCTTCGCCGAGGCCGTCCGCGCCGAGCTCGACCGGCGCAAGCGCCGCCTCGGCGTCCTGTCGTACGACGACCTGCTCAGCCAGCTGGCCGACGCGCTCGAGCCGCCCGACTCGCCGGCCCGGCAGCGGATGCGCGAACGGTGGCGGATCGTGCTCGTCGACGAGTTCCAGGACACCGACCCGGTGCAGTGGCGGGTCTTCGACCGGGCCTTCCGCGGGCACGCGACGATGGTGCTGATCGGCGACCCCAAGCAGGCGATCTACGCCTTCCGCGGGGGCGACGTCGCGACGTACCTGACCGCCGCCGGGACGGCCACCGTCCAGCAGACCCTCGCGGTCAACCGGCGCAGCGACGCCGGTCTGCTCGACGCCTTCCAGCGGCTGCTCGGCGGTGCCGAGCTGGGCGATCCCCGGATCGTCGTGCACGACGTGTCGGCCCACCACCAGGAGTCCCGCCTCGTCGGCGCGCCCGACCCGGCGCCGTTCCGGATGCGGGTCGTCCGCCGCGAGACGTTCGGCCGCCGGGGGAGCGCGATCCTCCCGGTGGCGAAGGTCCGGTCCCACGTGGCCCGCGACCTCGCCCTCGACATCCGTGCGCTGATCGCCTCCGACGCGACCTTCGACGGACGGCCGTTGCAGCCCAGCGACGTGGCCGTCATCTGCTACCGCCATGCCGACCTCGCCGCGGCGCGCTCCGCGCTCCAGTTCGTGGGGGTGCCGGCGGTGATCGCCGGCGGCGGCAGCGTGTTCGCGACGCCCGCGGCCGGCGAGTGGCTGGCCCTGCTCGAGGCCCTCGAGCAACCCCACCGGGCGCTGCGGGTCCGCGCCGCCGCCCTCACCTGCTTCCTCGGCCTCGACGCCGCGACGCTCGACGCCGGCGGCGACGACCTCACCGACGAGCTCGGCGAGCGGCTCCGCGGCTGGGCGGAGGCGTTGGGCCGGCGCGGCGTCGCGGCGGTCGTCGAGGCCGCCACGTCCGGCGGGATGCCGGCGCGTCTCCTCGGCAAGGTCGGCGGCGAGCGCACTCTCACCGACCTGCGCCACATCGGCGAGGTCCTCCACGAGGTCGCGCAGCGGGAGCGGCTGGGCGTGGTGGCCCTGCTGGCGTGGCTGCGTCAGCAGGTGCTGGAGGCGCGGGAGGGCCGTGGGGCCGAGCGCACCCGGCGGCTCGACTCCGACGCCGCGGCGGTCCAGCTGGTCACCATCCACGCCAGCAAGGGCCTGCAGTACCCCGTCGTCTACCTGCCCGCGATCGGTGACCGGTTCGTCGGCAAGCCCAAGCGCCCGCTGTTCCACGACGCCGACGGGCAGCGGTGCCTCGACATCGGCGGAGGCGGTGGCCCCGACTGGCCCGACCACTGCAACCGCTGGGCCGAGGAGGAGGCCGGCGAGTGGCTGCGCCTGCTGTACGTCGCCGTCACCCGCGCGCAGAGCCAGGTCGTCGCCTGGTGGGCGCCGACGAAGAACGCCCAGGCCTCCCCGCTCCACCGGCTCCTCCTCCGGCAGGCGGCCGCCGACGGCAGCGGCCTCAGCGCCCAGGTGCCCGACGCCCCGCCCGTGCCCGACGAGGATGCCGTCACCGAGCTGTTCGCCCGGTGGCGCGACCGCGGCGGGCCGGTGCCCGAGGTGGCCCGCCACCGCGACGACGTGCCGCCCGTCCCCGGCACGGAGCCCGTCGAGCTGGGCGCCCGCGCCTTCACCCGCACGGTCGACACGGAGTGGCGGCGGGCGTCGTACTCCTCGTTGAGCGCGGTGGAGGTCGCCGAGCCGGTGACGGTCGGGAGTGAGCCGGAGGTCGCGGTCAAGGACGACGAGGCGCTGGGCGACCTGCCGGTGCTGCCCGCGGGCGACACTCCTGGCGACACCGCGGGCGCCACGGTGAGCGGCGCGCCGGGCGCGACCGCGCTCGCCGAGGTCCCGTCGCCGATGGCCGATCTGCCGGTGGGCGCGACGTTCGGGTCGCTCGTCCACGCGGTGCTCGAGCACGCGGACCCCGAGGCCGACGACCTCGCCGCCGAGCTGCGCGCCCACGTGGACGACCAGCTGACGTGGTGGCCGGTGCCCGGCCTCGACCCCGCCGCGCTCGCCGACGCGCTGGTCGCGGTGTGCGACGCACCGCTGGGTCCGATGCTCGGCGACGGGACTCTGCGGCGGATCGGCCGGGGCGACCGCCTGCGCGAGCTGGAGTTCGAGCTGCCGCTGGCCGGCGGCGACGACGCCGCAGCCCGGACCCGCACCGACGAGGTGCTGCTCGGTCACGTCGCCGCCCTGCTTCGGCGCCACCTGCCGGAGGGCGACCCGGTCCGCGCCTATGCCGACGCCCTCGACAACCCCGTCCTCGGCGGGCAGGTGCTGCGCGGCTACCTCACCGGCTCCGTCGACGTGGTGCTGCGGCTGCCGGCCGCCGACCGGGCGGGGGAGCCCCGCTACGTGGTGGTCGACTACAAGACCAACTGGCTCGGCCCGCGTGACGAGCCGCTCACCGCGGCCGCCTACCGACCCGAGGCCCTCGCCGAGGCGATGGGACACTCCGACTACCCCCTGCAGGCGCTGCTCTACGCCGTCGTCCTGCACCGGTTCCTGCGTTGGCGGCAGCCCGGCTACGACCCCGAGCGCCACTTCGGCGGGGTCGCGTACCTCTACCTGCGCGGCATGTGCGGTCCCGACACCCCGTTCGTCGACGGCCAGCCGTGCGGGGTGTTCTCCTGGCGGCCGCCGATCGACCTGGTCACCGACCTCTCCGACCTCCTCGACGGAGCGCACCGATGACCGACCTCTTCGACGCGACCTCGCCGCACGACCCGCGGATCGCTCGTGGTGCGAGCGGACTGCTGGCGACGTTCAACGCCGCCGGCCTGATCGACGCCGCGGACGTGCGGGTCGCCGAGCGGGTCGCCGCGCTCGGTGGGGAGAGCGACGAGAGCGTCCGGCTCGCGGTGGCGCTGGCGGTGCGCTCGGTCCGCGGCGGGTCGGTCGGGCTCGACCTCGCCGCCCTGCCCGACCTGACGGAGCCGGCCGGCCTCGGCGCCCTCGGCGCTCTCGGGCCCGGCGGCGACGGCCTGGCCTGGCCCGACGAGCGGGCCTGGCGCGCGGCGATCGACGCCTCGCCCCTCACCGAGGCCGGCGTGCTGCACCACGAGCTCGGGCTGGTCTACCTCGACCGCTACCACCGGCTCGAGCGCCAGGTCGCCGACGACCTCGCCGAGCGCGCCGCGATGCCGCCGCCGGCGGTCGACGAGGCCGTCCTGGCGGCCACCCTGCGGCGCGTCGCCAGCGACCGCTTCAGCCAGGAGCAGGTGGCCGCCGTCGAGCACGCCGCCCGCCACCGCACCACCGTGCTGACCGGCGGTCCCGGCACCGGCAAGACCACCACGGTGGCGCGCCTGGTGCTGGCGCTCACCGACCAGTTCCGCGCGGCGCAGGCGTCCCCAGACAGGGGCACTGCCAAGGGCGCGGGGGCCGGTGCAGGCGTCGCCGGCAGCGCCCGGCGGATGTCGGTGGCACTCGCCGCACCCACCGGGAAGGCCGCCACCCGCCTCCAGGAGGCGGTCGCCGGCGAGCTGGCCCGGCTCGGGGCGGAGGCGGAAGGCGCGCAGGACCCAGGGGGCGCCGACCGGGTGGCGGCCCCGGCCGCGATGACCCTGCACCGGCTGCTGGGCTGGCGCCCCGACAACGCCACCCGCTTCGTGCACGACCGGTCCAACCGGCTCAAGTACGACCTGGTCGTGGTCGACGAGGCGTCGATGGTGGACCTGACGATGATGGCGCGGCTGCTCGAGGCCGTCCGCCCGGAGACCCGGCTGGTGCTGGTGGGCGACCCCCGGCAGCTGACCTCCGTCGGCGCGGGCGCCGTGCTGTCCGACGTGGTCGCCGGGTTCGCCGGCCGGCCGGACTCGCCGGTCGTCGCGCTCACCGAGAACCATCGCTCGACCGAGGAGATCAAGACTCTCGCCGCCGCGCTCCGTGAGGACGGCCCCTACGTGGCCGACCGGGTGCTGGAGGTGCTCCGGGCCGGCACCGGCGAGGTCGACTACGTCGAGACCGACGACCCAGTCTCGGCCCTCCGCGAGCAGTGCACGAGGGCCGCGCTCCGCATCCGGACCGCAGCCGTCGAGCAGGGACCGGACGCAGCGCTGGCCGCGCTCGAGGAGTTCCGGCTGCTCTGCGCGCACCGGGAGGGCCCCTACGGCGTGCGCCAGTGGAACCGCCACGTCGAGCAGTGGCTGGCCGAGGAGCTGGCCGCCCCCCTCGGCTCCGCTTGGTACGCCGGACGCCCGCTGCTGGTCACCGCCAACGACTACGCACTCGACATCTACAACGGCGAGACCGGCGTCGTGGTGCCCGACCGGCTCGGCCGCCCCCGGGCGTGGATCGCCGGCGCGGGCCGGCCGCGTCCCTTCGCGCCGGGCCGGCTGGACGCGATCGACACGATGCACGCGATGACCATCCACAAGAGCCAGGGCAGCCAGGCCCGCGAGATCACTGTGCTGCTGCCCGACGCCGGCTCCCGGCTGCTGACCCGCGAGCTGTTCTACACCGCGGTGACCCGCGCCGAGGAGCGGCTCCGCGTGGTGGGGTCGGCGGCCGCCGTACGCGCGGCGGTGGAGACCACCGCGCAACGCGCGACGGGCCTCCAACAGCGTCTCGCGGGCCGCTGATCCGGGCCAGGACGACGCGGCCGGCCACGCCAGCGGGGCGTGCGTTCGCAGCGGATCCGGCTCGGTTAGTGTCGACGGCATGCCGTTCCTGCTCCGCGTGAAGCTGCCTGACGTCCCCGGTTCGCTGGGTCGGGTGGCCACGGCCATCGGTATGGCGGGTGGCGACATCGAGGCGATCGAGATCGTCGAGAAGCGCGACGACGGCTCCGCGGTCGACGACGTGCTGCTCGAGCTCGAGCAGGGGATGATGCCGGACTCAGTCGTCTCCGCCTGCAACGGCCTCGAGGGCGTCGAGGTGCTGTGGATCAGCCGCTACCCCGCCGGCGGCAACTTGGTGATGGACCTCGAGGCGGTCGAGGAGCTCACCGCGTCGCCGACGACCGCGTTCGACAAGCTCGTCGACCTGCTGCCCGCGACGTTCCGCGTCGACTGGGGCGCCCGCGTCCACCGCGCCAAGGGCGTCGTCTACGGCACCAGCGCCGCTCCCGACGAGTTCGAGTTCGTCGAGATCGAGGCGCCCACCCGGCTGGAGTCGCCGGAGGACGAGGTCACCCTGTTCGCCGCGGCCCGCCTCGACGGCAACGAGATCGTCGTCGTCGGCCGTCGCGGCGGACCGGAGTTCGCCGAGTCCGAGATCGCCCGCCTCGGCCACCTCTGCGGCCTCGCCGTCACCATCGCCAACGCCTGACCCCACGACGTGGCGCGTTCCGGCGCGCGAGGTGGGAGGTTTCGGCCCGCGAGGTGGGAGGTTTCGGCCCGCGAGGTGGGAGGTTTCGGCGCGCGAGGTGGCGGGTTCTGCTCAGTCCGTGACCGGCTCGAGCAGGAACACCGGGATCTCCCGCTCCGTCTTCTCCTGGTACGACGCATAGGTCGGCCACGTCTCGACGGCGTACTCCCACCACTCCTGCCGCTCCGCACCCTCGAGCAGGCGCGCCCGGTAGGGCTTGGGCTCCGGCCCGTCCTGTACGTCGACCACCGGGTGCGCCACGAAGTTGGCGTACCACGCCGGGTGCTCCGGGCCCCCACCCTTGGAGGCGACGGCGACGTACTTGCCGTCCCGCTCCACCCGCATCACGGGGTTCTTCCGGAGCTTGCCGGACTTGGCGCCGACCGAGGTGATGACCACGATCGGGTCATCGGTGTCGCGCAGCGTGTTGGCCTCGCGGCCACCTGTCGCCTCGTACCTCTCGACCTGCTCGCGGACCCAGTCCCACTGGCTCGGCTCGTACTCACCTTGAAGTGTCATGCCCGCAGAACAGCACCGGGGCGCCGGGTGTTCCGCGCTCAGGCGCCGAGGGCCTGGTCGATGTCCCGCTCGAGTGCCGCCTTCGACCGGGCGCCGGCCAGCTGCAGCACGGGCTCGCCGCCGCGGTAGAGCACCATCGTCGGCAGCCCGAGCACGCGGTGCTCGGAGGCGCGGAGCGGGTTCTCGTCCTGGTTGATCTTCACCACCCGGAGCGCGCCGGCCCGCTCCTCCGCGATCCGCTCGAGCACCGGGGCGACCTGCTTGCACGGCGGGCACCACGCCGCCCACCACTCGACGAGCACCGGCTCCGTCGCGCCGAGGACCACGCGGTCCCAGTCGGCGTCGGTGATCTCCTTGACCGTCATCTCTTCTCCTTCGCTGCTGGGTAGGCCTCGGCATCGGCCAGGAGGTCGCTGAGCTCTCCGCGCAGCCGACCCAGCTCCTCGATGCGCCGGTCGATCTCGGCGATCCGCAGCCGGTAGGCGTCCAGCGACGCGGGGCACACGTCGGCCCGGTCGTTGCCGGCTCGCAGGCACTCGACGAACGGCACCGTCTCCTCGGCGGTCAGGCCGAGGGAGAGCAGCGCCCTGATCTCCCGTACGACGAGCACGTCGCCGTCGTCGTACTCCCGGTAGCCGTTGGGGGCGCGCTCCGGCGTGAGCAGGCCGCGCGACTCGTAGTAGCGCACCGCCTTCACGCTCACGCCGGCGCGCGCCGCGAGGTCCTTGATGTGCACGCCTCGACGGTAGACCTTGCCCCTGGGGGCAAGGTCAAGCCCGCGTCCGGCGAGGGTCTAGCGTTCAGGTCCATGAGTGCGATCGAGGGTGTCTCGGAGACGTTCGACCCGGAGGCGTGGGACGAGGTGCCGGGCTTCGCGGACCTGACCGACCTGACCTACCACCGGGCGAAGGCGCACGGCACCGTGCGGATCGCCTTCGACCGTCCCGACGTGCTCAACGCCTTCCGGCCGCACACCGTCGACGAGCTGCTCCGCACGCTCGAGCACGCCCGCACCAGCGCCGACGTCGGCTGCGTCCTGCTCACCGGCAACGGGCCGAGCGCGAAGAACGGCAAGCGCAGCTTCTGCACCGGCGGCGACCAGCGGATCCGCGGCAAGGCCGGCTACCAGTACGAGGCGGTGGACGCCTCGGACAAGAACACCGGCGCCGAGGAGCCCAGCCCCATCGACAAGGCGCGGCTGGCGCGGTTGCACATCCTCGAGTGCCAGCGGCTGATCCGGTTCATGCCGAAGATCGTGATCTGCGTGGTGCCGGGCTGGGCCGCGGGGGGTGGCCACAGCCTCCACGTGGTCAGCGACCTGACCCTCGCCAGCGCCGAGCACGCCCGGTTCAAGCAGACCGACGCGGACGTCGGCTCCTTCGACGGCGGCTACGGGTCGGCGTACCTCGCCCGCCAGGTCGGACAGAAGTGCGCCCGCGAGATCTTCTTCCTCGCCGAGGAGTACTCCGCCGAGGACGGCGTCCGGATGGGCACGGTCAACCGGGCGGTCCCGCACGCGGAGCTCGAGGCCACGGCGCTGGAGTGGGGCCGCAAGATCAACGGCAAGAGCCCGACGGCGCAGCGGATGCTGAAGTACTCGTTCAACCTGATCGACGACGGCCTGGTCGGCCAGCAGCTCTTCGCTGGCGAGACCACGCGGCTCGCCTACATGACCGACGAGGCGCAGGAGGGCCGCGACCAGTTCCTGGAGAAGCGAGAGCCGGACTGGTCGCCGTACCCCTGGTACTACTGATTCGACGCGTTTGCGCAGGTCAGGGGACTGTTTAGGGTCTCATGTGTGGCAGATGCGTGGCAAGAACCGCCATTGAGCGTCGGAGTGATTGACTGAGCGCGTGACCGCGGAGCAGGAAGTTGTGACAGTCAGCGTCGACATCGGGAAGCTGCGCCCGCTGTCCTCTGCAGCGCCGAGCAATGAGCCCCTTCGACGATGGTGAGCTCCAACGCTCGGACGTAGACTCATGGGCATGAGCGAGTCGGA
The DNA here is from genome assembly GCF_051280635.3 of Nocardioides proteolyticus. NCBI lineage: Bacteria > Bacillati > Actinomycetota > Actinomycetes > Propionibacteriales > Nocardioidaceae > Nocardioides > Nocardioides proteolyticus. The sequence continues at coordinate 166,775 of NZ_JBNBPO030000004.1, forward strand.
GGCCTTGGAGGCGGGGATGTCTCTGCCCGCTGATGCGCGCCGGCGCCTGGCTATCCGGCTGCTCGAGTCGATCGAAGCCACTGGCCAAGAGGCGATCGACGAAGCACGGACGTCCGAGATCTGGTCGCGGATCGACGACATCCTCAGCGGCAGGGTGCAGACGATCCCCGGCGAGGAAGTCTTCGCCCGAATCGGGCAGCGCCTCGATGCTCGCAACGCGTGACCGCGGCCTTCGAGTTCCATCCGGAGGCGGAGGCTGAGTTCTCCGCGAGTGCCGAGTGGTACGAAGACCGCGAACTCGGATTGGGTCGCCGCTTTCTCGGGGCGGTTCGATCCGCGGTCGACGCGGCGGTCGCCGATCCGGGAGCGTGGGCGACGTGGCCGGGGTGGGACCGGGAGCCCATGGTTCGCTCGAAGGGAGTGACTGGCTTTCCGTACCGGGTCGTCTACTTCGTCAGGGACGACCTGTTCACGGTCGTAGCGGTCGCCCACTTCAAAGCGCCGCCCCGGCTATTGGCGCGACCGCGTCGGATCCTGACAGGGTCGTCGTGCGCGCGTTCCCGGCTGCGCGTCAGAGCTCGATGGAGCGGTATGCCAGAGCCCGATCGACGACCTGGCTGGCGGTTGGCTCGCCGGAGAACTCGCCGTTGGGCCAGAAGATCAGACCGTGCGCATCGGGCCGTGGGACCGATGAACAGAAGTCGGCAACGAGTGATTTGAGCTCGGCATCGTCTGTGTACGCACCGGTCTGGATCCGCTCGACGAGCTTGATGAGTCGCCGGCGCTCGCCGTACAAGTCCTCAACCATACCCGCGTTGAGCCATCGATGTGCCGCCGCTCCGGCGGCCGCAGCAGCGGCGAGGAACTCCTCCTCCGAGCTGAAGCTGCCGAGCTCGGCACCCTCCCCGTGGGGCTCGTCTTGGTCGACGGGCGAGAGTTCCGTGACGTCCCAGAAGTCGTCGGTGCCTTCGTCGTGGACAACATGCATTCGCAGGCTGATGTGGTCGCCGACTCGTTGCGCGGTCAGCCAACTGAGGGTGCCATCACCGTCACCCTCCAGGCGCGCCTGCTCGATCGTGACGCCACGGCGTAGTGCGCCCAGCGCTTGGGACTCGGTCAGGAACTGCACGGACGCCTCATGCCCGGCCGGGTGACCGACTTCCCCCGATCGGGGCGGCCCACCGAGAGCTCGCGCAGTTGCGTCGACCGGTGCCGCGCGGCGACTGAGCCTCCGGGCTCAGGAGGCACCGAAACCGGCGCCCTACGCTCGCGGCATGCTGATCTCCAACGCCCGTCAACAGGTCGTCAGAGTGGCTGCTTCCCTCGCCGTCTCCACCACTCTCCTGCTGGGCGCCGGATGCGGCACCGATCGCGGTGGCGCGGACGACGCCGCCCGCCTGCCCGACGAGACGTATCGCCGGGTGCTCAGCCAGGGCGTCGACCCCGGCCTGGTGTACACCATCGAGCTACCCGGGTTCGAGCTGGCGGAGCAGTCCGCCGGCGTGGTCGGCGACTCCGACTATGCCGCGGTGCATCTGCCGGTGGACCCTCCGCTCACCACGGAGGTCTACCTCGAGGTCAGGAGTGGTCCCTACGCCACCGCCCGCTGCGAGCGGGACCTCTTGCGCGGGGCGACCGGCGGCTCACCGGTCGCCGTCGACTCGTGCGAGCCCGACGACGAGGGCTGGTATCGCACCGGCGGCGACTGGCACGAGTACGTCGTCCGCCGTGCCGGTCACCACCTCGTCCTCGGTGCGCCGACGGCCGCGGTCGACCGGGAGACCCTGACCGAGACGGCGCTCGAGGCCCGGCGCCACGACCAGACGGCCACCGTTCCCGCGTCGCCGTCGTCGCCACCCACCCGCGGGGACCTGCCGACGTCGGGTGACGGCGCGCCGATCGACCCTCATCAGGGCAGCCCGGCCGGCGGCTGACGCGGGGATCCGTCCGAGCGCTGCTCAGAACCGGCGCTGCGCCGTCACGCTGCCGTCGCGCGAGGCCGTCGCGGACCCATGCGGTGTCCCCGGCAGGACGGTGTCCACGGTCGCCCGCAGCGTGGCCGGCTGCGTGCCGTCGTACGACAGCTCGCAGGTGATCCAGTGCGACCCCGGCTCGAGCTGGTAGTCACCAGAGCCGTCGAGGGGGAGGCGGGTCGAGCCGTCGGTCGCCCAGCAGGTCCAGCCGCCTCCGCCGGCGGTGCCGGCGAACACCACGATGTCGAAGCGGAGGTCCACGGCGGCGAGGTAGGAGCCGGCGCCCCCGGCATCGACGTCTGCGGACACCTCCCAGACCGTGCCGCCGACGTTGGCGAGCGCGGTGTCGTCGAAGGCTGGGCACGGGACGTGGGGCCCGAGGTCGCCGGAGAAGGTGTCGCGGGAGCCGGGCGCGAGGACCCAGCCCTTCTGCGCGCGGGCCGTCACCGTCCACGGTCCCGAGCGGCCGTCGCCCTCGGTCAGGGAGTACGCCACCCCTTCGGTGTCCGGCAGCGAGACCCGGCCGTACGTGCCACAGCCCGCGACGGCGACCAGCGAGGGAGCGGCGGGCACCGCCACCGCGAGGCCCAGCGGCGGTGCTGGGACGATCCCCGGTCCGTCCCCGCCATCGGGCCCCGGGTCGGTGTTCGGAGTGGTCGGCGAGACCGGTCCGGTCGGCGGTGACAGCACCCGCTCGGCGCCGCGCCGTACGACGCTGCGACCGCCGCCCCGGTCCGCTGAGCCGCTCGCCGGACCGGCGCTCGGCCGCTCGGTCCGCACCTCGGCTCCGGGCGACCGGTCGGTCCCGTCCGGCCACAGCGCGACGGCCGCCACGGACACCGCGGCGACGACGGCTGCTGCCACGCCGGCGACCGCCGGTCCGCCCAGCGCGCCCACCACCCCGTGACAACCGCTCGCACCGCCTCGAGGGCGTCGCGGGCGGAACCTGCCCGGCAGCTCGGTGCCGGGGGCGGCGCTGACCGAGACCTCGAGGACGCCGCCCGGGCCGAGCCGGGCGACGCCACCGAGGAGGACGACCGGGAGGAGCAGTGCCGCGAGCCTGCGGTTGGTCCGCTCGCCGCGGGCGGCCGCCGCGCGGCAGTCGGCGCAGCCGTCGAGGTGGGTCTGCGTCTTGGTGGCTGCCCGCTCGCTCAGCCCGCCGCGCAGGTACTGCGCCAGCCGGGACTGGACCCACTGGCAGTCCCGACTCGGCGGCGCGGAACCCAGCTGCCGATCGAGGTAGGCGTCTTGAGGCCCTCGCGGGCGCGGTAGACCAGGGACGACACGGCCGCCGGCCGGGTCTCCATCATCGACGCCACCTCCGCGACCGGGCGGCCCTCCACCTCGACGTGCCACAGCACCCGCTGCCAGCTCTCGGGCAGTGCACCGAAGGCGGCGACGGCGTCGGCCTCCACGACCTCGTCGGTGACGGGCTCCACCGCTGCCTCGATTGCCTGGTCGAGCACCCACGGCTGGTCCGACGAGGCGACCTCGCGAGCCGCCCGGCGGGCGACGTCGAGGTGCCGGTTGCGGACGGTCGAGAGCAGGTAGGCGCGGAAGTTGGTCGCGGGTCCGCGGCCGGCCCTCAGCTGTGCGACGACGCGGGCGAAGGCGTCGGCGACCAGGTCGTCCGCGTCCGTCGGGTTGCGGGTCAGGGACAGCGCGAACCGCCGCGCCGCCTCCGCATGTGCCTGGTAGAGGTCGGCGAGGGCGCGCTCGTCACCGGCGCGTGCGCGCGCCAGCAGGTCCGCGTCCACGGAGGTCGCCACAGCATGTCCCGGGGGGTCTCGTCGTCGGTGAGCAGCCTAGACACGACGGCGACCTGCACGAGCGCTGCCCTCGGTCGAGCCGGACCAGCGGGAGAAGTTTCGGCAGGCCGCGCATTTTCGCGTCAGATCCGGGTCGTTCCTCCGTCTACAACGCACCCAGACCTGGTCCGGCGGGCGCTCAGCCCTGCCTGGCCGGGGCAGTGCCCCGCCTCCCCCCGGCGGGGCGCTGCAGCCCGGTCACGACGTACGACCAGCCGGCGGGAGGCGCGCAGAGCCCAACGGCTGGCTGCCTGCGGTACACCCCGGGGCCGGGCGCGCCCGACACGTACCCTTGCCGCCGTGCCCCAGATCGTGGTCCTCACCGGCGCCGGCATCTCCGCGGAGAGCGGCGTGCCGACGTTCCGCGACGCCGACGGACTCTGGGAGGGCCACAGCGTCGAGGACGTCGCCACGCCGGAGGCGTTCGAGCGGGACCGGGCGACGGTGCAGCGGTTCTACGACGAGCGGCGTGCTGCTCTGGGCCGCGTGCAGCCGAACGCGGCCCACCGGGCGTTGGCGCGGCTGGAGGCGGAGGTCGGTGACCGGCTGCTGGTGATCACCCAGAACATCGACGACCTGCACGAGCGGGCGGGCTCCCGCAACGTGCTCCACATGCACGGCGAGCTGCGGAAGGCGCTCTGCCGCGCCTGCCAGGGCCGGTACGAGTGGGACGGGCCGCTGGTCGACGATCCGCCCTGCCCCGGCTGCGGCGAGCCCGACCTTCGTCCCGACGTGGTCTGGTTCGGCGAGATGCCCTACGAGATGGACCGGATCGCCGAGGCGCTCGCCCGGACGGAGGTCTTCGTCTCGATCGGCACGTCGGGAGCCGTCTATCCGGCTGCCGGCTTCGTCCAGCATGCGCTCGTGTACGGCGCCCGCACCCTCGAGCTCAACCTGGAGCCGAGCGAGGGCAGCCACCTCTTTCACGAGTCCCGGCACGGTCGCGCCGGAGAGCTGGTGCCGGTGTGGGTGCAGGAGGTGCTGGGCGGCTGAGGCCGCGTCGGCACGGTCAGGAGGGGCTCGTGGCTCCGCGGGCGAGCTCCTCGTCGAGGATGGCGGTCAGCCGCTCCCGCTCCCCGTCGAGGGCGAGCGGGCCGAGCCAGTCGAGCAGCGTCGCCCGGAAGAGCTGGCCGCTGCTGATCACCCGTGGGTCGCAGTGCCCGGTCGACTCGAGCGTCACCACGCCGTAGAGGGCCGACCAGGAGCGCATGTAGATCCAGAGGATGCCGCGGTCCTCCTGCGGGATGTGGTCGACCTTGGCGGGGATGAGCGGCTCGAGCACCGCCTCCCGGACCACGGGGTCGAGCTCGTCGAGGCTCGGGTAGGGGAACTGGTAGAGCTCCCAGATCTCCCACAGCAGGTCGGTGAAGTAGTGGCCGGAGGTCGACACCGTCAGCAGCTCGCGCCGGCCCATGTCCTCCTCGGCGATGGGGTTGGCGAAGATCAGCCGGAACTGCCGCGGCTTGGTCAGCGCCCAGCGGCGGAAGGCCACGCACGCCACCGTGAGCCGAGCGGCCGGGTCGGTCGCGGGGAAGCGCTCCGCGTCGGCGGCCCACGCGGCCGTGGCCGCCCGGTCCAGCTCGAAGGCGACCAGGTCCACCAGCTGCTGGTAGTTCGACACGTACCGGTACAGCGCCGGCGCGGTCATTCCCATCCGTGTCGCCACCGCCCGGAGGGAGAGGTCGGCGCCCTCGTCGAGCAGCTGGGCCGACACGCTGACGATCTCGTCGTACGTCGCCTCGCGCTGTCGTTCGCGGCGGGTGACGGGCACGCGCAGATGCGGCACGGGACTCCTCGGGGACGTTCCGGTCGGGGCTTGACGCCCCGAGTTTACACCGTTTACGGTGAATCCTGTTAACGCACCTGATGCGTCTTCACCTGGGTCACGAGGAGTCACGATGATCGAGCGATGGGGCGGACTCGTCGTCCGCAGGGCACTGGCCGTGCTGCTGGTCGGCCTCGGGGTGACGGCGCTGGCGGCGCTCGCCGGGGTGGGCCTGGAGGACAAACTGGCAGCGGGAGGGTTCGCCGACCCGGCGAGCGAGTCGTCGCGCGAGCTCGATCTCGAGCGGGAGTCCTTCGGTAACCAGGCGATCGACACCATCGTGATCTTCACCAGCGACGACCTCGAGGTCGACGACCCCGCGTTCCGCTCCGAGGTCGAGCAGACCCTCGCCGCCGTGCCCGACGGCATCGTCGCGTCGGCCCACACCTGGTACGAGACCCAGGACCCGGCCATGGTCAGCCGCGACCGCAAGGCCACGGCGGTCTACGTCTCGCTCGTCGGCGAGGACCAGAACGACTTCATGGACTCCTACGATGCTTTCCGGCCGGAGGTGGAGAGGAGTGAGCTCGACACCGACTTCGCCGGCGCCTACGCCGTCTACAGCGACGTCAACGAGGAGACCAAGGCCGACCTGCTCCGGGCGGAGATCGTGTCGCTGCCGGTGGTCCTGCTGCTCTCACTGATCATCTTCCGCAGCGTCGTCGCAGCCCTGATGCCGGTGCTCGTCGGAGTGGTGGCCGTGATGGGCGCCCGCGCGACCATCGCCGGCCTCAACGGGCTGGTCGAGGTCTCGATCTTCGCCCCCAACATCATCACGCTGCTGGGCCTCGGCCTCGCCATCGACTATGCGCTCTTCGTGGTCTCCCGGTTCCGGGAGGAGATCGCCCTGACGCCCGACGACACCCACCGCGCGCTCGTCCGGACCATGGCGACCGCTGGGCGCACGGTCGCCTTCTCCGCCCTCACGGTGGCAGCTGCGATGAGCTCGCTGCTGGTCTTCCCGCAGACCTTCCTCAAGTCGATCGGGTACGGCGGCATCGCGGCGGTGCTGATCGCGATGGTCGCCGCGCTCACGGTGCTGCCGGCCACGCTGGTGCTGCTCGGCAAGCGCATCGACGCGGGTCGCATCCCGTTCCTCCGCGGGTCGACCGCCGTCGAGTCGGACCACGGAGCGTGGGCGCGCCTGGCCCGCGCCGTGATGCGCCGCCCGGTCGTCGTGGTGGTGGCCGTGGCGGTGGTGCTGCTGGCTGTCGCGTCGCCGTTCCTCGGCGTCAAGTGGGGCAGCGTCGACTACCGCGTGCTGCCCGCCGACACCGCGTCCTACCAGGCGACCGAGCGGCTCAACACCGAGTTCGGGCCCGAGCGCTCGACCGCCAACGTGCTGCTGCGCGGGGCGAGCGAGGCCGACGCAGCGGCGTACAGCCGAGACCTCCAGGGCGTGGCCGGCGTGGTCGACGTACGACCGGTCGCGTCGGCGGGTGACACCGTGCTGCTGCGCGCCGCCTGGGAGGGCAACAGCCAGACCGACCGCTCGCAGGACATCGTCCGCGACCTGCGGGCGGTGGACAGTCCGGACGGCACCGAGGCGATGGTCGGCGGCCTCACCGCCGAGACCGTGGACCTGGCGGAGTCGGTGGCCGACCACCTCCCGCTGATGGGCGGGATCGTCGTGGCCGTGATGCTGCTGCTGCTCTTCCTGGCCTTCGGGTCGGTGGTCCTGCCGGTCAAGGCGGTGGTGATGAACGCCTTCTCGATCACGGCCTCCTTCGGCGTGGTCACCTGGATCTTCAGCGACGGGAACCTGAGCGACCTGCTCGGCTTCACGCCGCAGGGCTTCCTCGACCTGACCAACCCGATCGTGATGCTGGCCGTGCTCTTCGGGATCTCGATGGACTACGAGGTGTTCCTGCTCTCCCGGGTGCGGGAGCAGTGGGACGCCACCGGCGACAACGACCTGGCCGTGGCGACCGGTGTGCAGAAGACCGGCCGGATCATCACCAGCGCCGCGCTCCTGCTCGGTGTCGTCATCGGTGCCTTCAGCCTCAGCGGCGTGGTGTTCATGAAGATGATGGGCATCGGGATGCTGGTCGCGATCCTCGTCGACGCCACCGTCGTCCGGGCGCTCCTCGTGCCGGCGACGATGAAACTCCTCGGCCGGTGGAACTGGTGGGCGCCCGGCCCCCTCGCCCGCTGGTGGGACCGCTTCGGCTTCCGCGAGGACCACGCCCAGCCCGCGGCCGACCCCGACGGTCGGGAGGACCGGGTTCCGGCGGGGGTCTGAGGGTGGGCGCTCGCGGAGCCGGCATGTAACTCGGTGTTCGGTTCTCTACCACGGGGCTGTGACCGGTCATGACCCCGTGGTAGATGCCCGAACACCGAGGTGGACGACCGAACACCGAGTTACATGCCGCCCGCCCGAACACCGAGTTACAAGCCCCACCACAGCCCTCCCCGCCCGGCCCACCCACTCCCGGCGTCGGGTAGAAACGACGTGTGGCCCCCTCCTCCGCTCCCGGCTATCCGGGTCCCGGCGCGCGGATCGGCCGGTTCCGGATCATGGAGCAGCTCGGCCAGGGCGGCATGGGGGTCGTCTTCCGCGCGATGGAGGAGAACCTCGGCCGGGAGGTGGCCCTCAAGGTCATCGCGCCGCTGTTCGCCCACGACCCGGAGTTCCGCGCGCGGTTCACCCGCGAGGCGCAGGCGCAGGCCTCGCTCGAGTCGGTCCACGTGGTGGCGGTCTACGCGCACGGCGAGGAGGACGGCTACCTCTACATCGCGACCCAGCTGATCCCCGGCGGCGACCTCGGCGAGCTGATCCGCACCGAGGGCACCCCCAGCCTGGTGGACGCCCTCGACGTGATCGAGCAGGTGGCCAGCGGCCTCGCCGACGCGCACGCGGCCGGTTTGGTGCACCGGGACATCAAGCCGGGCAACGTCCTGGTCCGGCGCCGCCCCGGCGCCTACCGCGCCTACCTCGCCGACTTCGGCATCGCCCGCCGGATGAACGCCGATGCGACCCGGTTCAGCGCCACCGTGGCGGGGACGCCCGCCTACATGGCGCCCGAGCTGCACGGCGGTGCCAAGGCGAGCGTGGTGACCGACATCTACGCCCTCGGCTGCGTGCTCTGGGTCGCGCTGACCGGCACCCCGCCCTACCAGGCCAGGTCGGAGTACGAGCTCGTGGCGGCCCACCTGCGGGAGCCGGTGCCGCAGCTGGCCGGGGAGAGCCCGATGGTCCACGCCGCCAACCGGATCCTGCGGATCGCGATGGCCAAGGAGCCGTCCGAGCGCTACTCGACCGCTGCCGAGATGGGTGCCGACCTCCAGGCGGCGCTGCGGATGCCGGTCGCGCCCGGGGTCGCCGTACCCCAGGGCAAGGGACGTACGGCGATCCGCCCGGTCCGGCATGAGCCCGCCGGCGCCGAGCGCGCGACCCGCGACCGTCGGGCGCCGCAGCACCCGGCCGGGTCCCACCCGGCCGCACCCGACCCGGCCGCACCCGACCCGGCCGGACCCGACCCGGCCGCA